>JAOPYP010000758.1 GCA_025964635.1 Actinomycetes bacterium
CAGCACCGGGTGCGCGGCGGCGGGCAGCGCCCGCTGGCCGCCGGGGACGCGGCAGGCCGCCGGCGTCACCGTGGGGTCGGCGGCGACCAGCCGGTCGTGCAGGCAGCCGCGGAACTGGGTGACGATCCGGCCGGTGTAACCGGCGGGCACGCCGGCCGACACCAGGCCCGTGCGCAACTGCGGGGCGACCGCGCTGGCGGCCGGCCCCGCCTGGCTGCCGAGCACCCCGAAGAAGATCACGCCGATCACCGCGATGCCGATGGAGTTGCCGACCTGGAGACCGGTGTTGAAGACCCCGGACGCCGAGCCCGCGTCCCGGTGCGGCACGCCGGCCAGCACGATGTCGGCCAGCGGGGCGATCACCGCGCCCAGGCCGAGACCCGCGGCCACCAGGCCGGGCACCAGATCCCAGGTGGTCACCCCGGCCCCGTAGCGGTGCACGGCCGCGATCAGGCCGGCCATGCCCGCGGCGATGACGAGCGCCCCGGCCATGGTCACGCCGCGGCCGAACCGGGGCGCCAGCCGGGCCGCTGCGCCGGAGGAGACCAGCACCCCGGCCGAGAAGGGCAGGAACGTCAGCCCGGCGTGCAGCGGGCTGAACCCCAGGCCGAGCTGCAGGAACAGGGTGAGCACCAGCCCGAACGACGCGATCCCGAGGAAGAACGTCACGGCCACGCCCAGGCCCGCACTGAACGCGCGGTCGGTGAACAGGCTGAGCGGCAGCAGCGGCGAGCCGTCCCGCCGGCTCTTGATCCGCTCGTACCAGACGAAGGCGGCGAGCACCGGCAGGCAGAGCGCCATCGACACGTACGTCCAGACCGGCCAGCCCAGCTGGCGGCCCTGGACCAGCGGGTACAGCAGGAGCAGCAGGGCCGCCGAGATCAGCCCGACGCCGACGGGGTCCAGCCGGGGCGGGCGGGCCGCCCTCGACTCGCGGACCAGGACCGCGGACGCGGCGAAGGCGATCACCCCGACCGGGACGTTGATGAGGAAGATGGGCCGCCAGCCCAGCCCGAACAGGTTGTGCTGGATGAGCAGCCCGCCGAGCAGCGGCCCGCTCACCGTGCCGAGCCCCGCCGTCACGCCGAAGCCCGCCAGCGCCTTGATCCGCTCGCGGGGCGGGAAGATGACCTGGATGACCGCCAGCACCTGGGGCACCATGATCGCGCCCATCGCGCCCTGCGCGACCCGGCAGCCGATCAGCATGCCCGGGCCGGTCGCGGCGCCGCACAGCGCGGACATGACCGTGAAGCCGGCCACCCCGATCAGGAAAAGCCGTTTGCGGCCGTACGTGTCGCCCAGCCGGCCGCCGGTGATGAGCACCAGCGCGTACGCCAGCGTGTACCCGGCCAGGGCCCACTGCACGTCCGCGTAGCTGGCGTGCAGGTCCCGCTGGATCGACGGGATGGCGATGTTGACGATCGACACATCGAGCAGGTTCATGAACCCGGCCAGCAGCAGGATGACCAGGGTGAGCCAGCGGCGCGGGTCGGCCTGGCCGGCCGTCGCGGGTGGTGCCAGGATCTGTGCATCTGATGACATGATCAGTCTCCGCCTCGACAGGAGGGTCGGTCCGAATTACTGACACGAAGTTAGCATCTAGGAATGCTATCGTCTAGGCTACTTAGATAATAGGAGAGTTGAAGTATGTCTCAGGATGCTGGCGCAGACCCGGGCGACCGCGCCTGGAATCTGCCCTGGGCCGAGCCGTTCGGCACCGGGGAGCCCGAGCGGGCCGAACTGGCCACCGCCTTCGGCGCCGCCATCCGGAAGACCAGCTCCCTGATGCAGCTCATGAGCCAGGCCGCCGCCGACCGGATCGGCATCAATGCGACCGACCTGAACTGCCTGAACATCCTGAGCTTCAGCGGCCAGATGACGGCCGGTGAACTGGCCCGGGCGACCGGGCTGACCACGGCGTCGATCACCGGGGTGGTGGACCGGCTAGAGCAAGCCGGCTACGTCCGGCGTGAGCGCGACCCGCGCGACCGGCGCCGGGTGGTCATCCGCCTGGTGCTGGAGACTGCCCTGCGCGACGTGGCCGCGGTGTTCCTGCCGATGATGCGCGACTGGCAGCAGATGGCGGCCCGCTACAGCGACGACGAGTTGCGGCTGATCGTGGATTTCTACGACCGGATGGAGCAGGTCCTGCGGGGGCACCTGACCCGGCTCCGCGAGGCCGCCCAGGACCCCGGCGGAGGTCCGCCCGCCTGAGACCCCGCTGCCCTAGATCCCGGCTGACAGGAAAGCGCCCCTGGTCCCGGGGGGGAGGGGTCCAGGGGCGCCGTGGCTCGATGGGCAGGCACTCGCCCTGGCTGCACGTTAACCGAGTGCGCGGGCCCGCGGGGCGGATTCCCGCACTCACGCCCGGGTCCGGTGTCGCTCCCGGGGACAAAGACACCCGCTCTGGCCAGGCAAGCCTGGCCAGAGCGGGCTTGATGAGCCGGTCCCCCGTATCATCTGTTGGGTCCCCCACAGACATGATCGCACGCCCGGCCGCCGCACCTCCGGCGGGGGCACGGCGAGTCGGCCAGCGATCCGCCGGACGGGCAGGCCGCGGGGCGGCCCCGGGCCCGGGCCCGCGCGCCATGGGGCGGAATATGGCGCGACAGCACCCGGTGTCTCCTGATCGAATGGGCCCATGGAATCCGCCGGGCCCGGGGGGCCGCTGGGCCGCCAGATCCGCTTCCTGCGCGAAGCCGACCAGCTGAAAGGAGTGCTCAGGCAGAGCAGCATCCTGGATGGCAGCCGGAAAGAGAACTCCGCCGAGCACTCGTGGCACCTGGCCCTGATGGCCCAGGTGCTGGGCGGCTGCGCGCCGCCCGGCACCGACCTGAACCGGGTCACCGCGATGCTGCTCATCCATGATCTGGTCGAGATCGACGCGGGCGACCTGTTCGTGTACGCCGATGCGACGGCGCAGGCCCGGCAGGACGCGGCCGAGCACGCCGCCGCGGATCGCATCTTCGCCCTCCTGCCGCCGGACCAGGGGCGCGAGTTGCGTGCCCTGTGGGACGAGTTCGAGGAGCGCCGCACCCCGGAGGCCAGGTTCGCCCGGGCCCTGGACCGGCTCCAGCCGGTGCTGGCCAACTATTACCTGGGTGGCGGCACCTGGCAGGCCCACGCGGTCCGGGCCGGCCAGGTGCTGGACAAGGTGGCGCTGATCGCGGACGGCTCCGCCGTCCTGGGGGACTTCGCGCGGGAACTCGTCGACTCCGCGGTCCGCCAGGGATTCCTCAGCCCAGGCGAGTGAGCCCCCGGGGTCCCGGCTCAGCGCCGCGCGGCGCTCTCGATGACGTCGGCGGCGTGGCGCAGGCCCTGGCGGCCCTGGATCACGCGGGCGGTGCGCTCCAGCCGACCCCGCAGCGCGGTATCGCCGAGCAGCCGGGCGAGCGCGCCGTGCAGCTGGGCGTCGGTGAAGCGGTAGGTGTCCAGGCGGATGCCCAGCCCGAGCTCGTCGACCCGCTGGGCGTTGTCGTGCTGGTCCCAGAACAGCGGCAGGACGATCATGGGCTTGCCGAAGTGCAGGCACTCGGTGGTGGTGTTGTTGCCGCCGTGCGTGATCACCAGGTCGGCGCGCGGGATGACCGAGGTCTGCGGCAGGAACTCCGCGCCGTGCATGTTCGGGGCCAGCTCCAGCTCCTCGTGGAGCGGCCCCTTGGACACGATGTAGCGGTGCGGGGTGGCGGCGAGGCCATCGATGACCCGCCGCATCAGGTCCACGTCGGCCGACCCGAGCGAGCCGAGCGAGAAGTAGATCAGCGCCCCGTCGCCGGAGGCCAGCGGCTCGGGCAGGCTGAACGGCTCGTCGGTTTCCCGGACCGAGGAATCCAGCCGGTGCCAGCCAGGCCCGAGCGGCCGGGACCGCTGGTAATCGGCGGCTTCGGGATACACGTAGAGGTTGACCTGCCCGGAGTGGATGAACTCCAGGTCCGGCAGGGGCGGCGCGCCCTGCCCGGTGACCCAGTCACTGAACTCCGCCCACAGCGCCCGGTGCACCCGGTCGTACTCGGCACGGAACTCCGGCCACTGAGCCTGGTCCCCGGCCGGGTAGCCGGAGAACGCGGGCGGCAGCGCCGGGTCGGCGATCTCCAGCGGGTTGCAGGAGACGATCCTGACGAACGGCACGCCGGCGGTCAGCAGTGCGGGGAAGGAGATCACGTTGTCTTCCACGATCACGTCCGGGCGAGTGCGCGCCACGATCTCGGCCAACTGCTCCTGGCAGTACCGCGCGCCACTGATGAGCTCCGCCCAGACCGGCTTGATCCAGGTGTCCAGCTGCTCGATGGTCGGCTTGCGGAATTCCGGCGCGGTGCTCGCGATGAACTCCTTCCAGAACGCCCCGGCGTCCTGCTCGCCCTGATCCGCGGGCGGGGACAGGTCGACCAGGTTCTCCTCGAACCCGAGCGGCTCCAGCCGGCCCTTCCACGAGGCTTCGGCGGCGAATCCCACGCGGTGCCCGCGGCGGCGGAGCACGTCGCCGATGCCGATGCAGTTGTTGGTCGGCCCGAACGCGCTTTCCGGCATGAACAGGAAGGTCAGTGGCCTGCCGGGCATGTCTGCTCCCTGGGGGGACGGCGATGGGCCGGTCAGGCCAGTATGTCCGGGCCGGCCGCCCCGCCGCCGGTATCCCGGCCGGGTGTGCCCTTGTCCGCCGCGGGGTGCTCGACCAGGGCCAGCACCCGGTTGGCCATGAACCGGGCGGTGCGCACCACCGTGCCGCCCCGGGTGATCTCCTGGACCTCCACGATGCCGCGCCCGGTGACCACCTCGACGCGGCGTCCGGCCCGGGTCGCGGTCACCTCGTACGTCCGTGAGGTCCCGCCGGCGTCGATGACGATCTCGACCCGGTCCCCTTTCACGGCGTGACCCGCTGGGCGCTCATGCCAGTTTTGTACCCCTCGCACCCCCAGCCGACTCCCCGCTCATCAGCCACCCGGGGCCGGGCCAGCGGCTGGCTTAGCGGACGGCCCGGGCCGTCCAGCGCGATCCGTGCCGCTCGACGATCAGCGGGAGCCCGAAGCACTTGGACAGGTTCGGCTCGGTGAGCACCTCCGAGACCGCCCCCGCGGCCAGGACCGAGCCCCGGCGCAGCAGCATCGCGTGGGTAAAGTCCTCCGGCACTTCCTCGACGTGGTGGGTGACCATCGCCATCGTGGGGGCCAGCGGGTCACGGGCCAGCATGGCGATCCGCTGCAGCAGGTCTTCGCGGCCGCCGAGGTCGAGCCCGGCGGCGGGCTCGTCCAGGAGCAGCAGCTCAGGGTCGGGCATCATCGCGCGGGCGATCTGTACCCGCTTGCGCTCCCCCTCGGACAGGGTAGTGAACCGGCGCCTGATCAGGTGCGCGCAGCCGAGCGCGTCCAGGAGCTCCACGGCCCGGGTCACGTCGGAGGACTCGTAGTCCTCCTTCCACCGGCCCACGATCGCGTAGGAGGCCGTCAGCACCAGGTCGATCACTTTCTCAGCCGGCGGTACCCGGTCCGCGAGCGAGGCGCTGGCCAGCCCGATCCGGGGCCGCAGCTCGAAGACGTCGGTCTCGCCGAGCCGGCTGCCCAGGATCTCGGCACTGCCCTCGGACGGGAACAACTGGCAGGCGACGACCTGCAGCAGCGTGGTCTTCCCGGCTCCGTTGGGGCCGATGATGACCCACCGCTCGTCGTCGTGGACGGTCCAGTCCACGTCGCGCAGCAGCATGGATCCGCCGCGCCGGACGCCGGCACCGCGCAGCCGCACCACCTCGTCGGACATCCAGCTCCCTCCGCCGCCGCACCGTGTGAGTCTGAACTTACGTCATGCCGGGGCGGCCAGCCCAACCGTGCGCACCCGCCACTCCGGCCCGGGTAGCGTGGGGCAGCGATGGACGCCGCGCAGCACACCCTTCTTGTCACCCTGACCGGCCGGGACAGACCCGGGGTGACCTCACGCCTGTTCTCGGCGCTGGCCAGCCACGAGCTCAGCGTGCTCGACATCGAGCAGGTGGTGATCCGGGGCCGCCTGGTGCTCGGTGCCCTGCTGGGCTGCCCCCCCGATCCCGACCTGACCGCGATCCACCGGGCGGTCCGGGCCCTGGCCGCCGATCTGGGGCTGGAGGCGGAGATCACGATGGGCTCCGGGGAGCCAGCCCGGCGGCGCGGCCAGCTGCACGTCACCGTCCTGGGCAGCCCCCTGACCCCGGCGGCGGTAGCCGCCATCGCCGGCCGGATCGCCGCCAGCGGCGCCAACATCGACCGCATCGACCGGCTCGCGCACCAGCCGGTGACCTGCATCGACTTCGACGTGTCCGGCGCCGATCCGGAATCACTGCGGGTGGCCCTGGCCCGGGAGGCGACCCAGCAGGGGGTCGACGTGGCCGTGCAGCGGGGCGGGCTGCACCGGCGGGCGATGCGCCTGGTCGTGATGGATGTGGACTCCACGCTGATCGCGGCCGAGGTGATCGACCTGCTGGCCGCGCACGCGGGCTGCGCCGGGCAGATGGCCAAGCTCACCGAGGCGACGATGCGCGGGGAGCTGGACTTCGCCACCTCCCTCCGGGAGCGGGTGAGCATGCTCGCCGGGCTGGAGGAGTCCGTGCTCGATGAGGTGCGGGGCGAGCTGCGGCTCGCCCCGGGCGCCCGGACCCTGATCCGGACGCTGCGCCGGCTCGGCTACCGGTGCGGGATCGTAAGCGGCGGCTTCAGCCAGATCACTGACCCGCTGGCCGCTGAGCTCGGCATCGACTACGCCGCGGCCAACACGCTGGAGGTCAGCGGCGGCAAGCTGACCGGGAAGCTGGCCGGGCCCATCATCGACCGCGCCGGGAAGGCCGACGCGCTGCGCCGCTTCGCGGCGCAGGCGGGCGTGGCGGTCAGCCAGGCGGTGGCGGTCGGCGACGGGGCCAACGACCTGGACATGATCGCGGCGGCCGGGCTCGGGGTGGCGTTCAACGCCCGGCAGGTGGTCCGCGACGCCGCGGACGCGTCGGTCAGCGTTCCCTACCTCGACACGGTGCTGTACCTGCTGGGCGTCTCCCGCGACGACGTGGAGGACGCGGAAGAAGGCGATCTCGCCGCGAGGCGTCAGGCCAGCGGGACCACGGAACCGCCCTTGGGAGTCCAGTAGCCGTCCAGCGAGCCGGAGCCGGGGGCGGCCCCGTCCCAGCCGCGGCGCACGCCGATGACGGCGAGGGCCGAGGTCGGGAAGCTGAGCCCGGTGTCCCCGGCCCGCCCGTGGTCCCCGGTAAGCCCATGGTCCCCGGCAAGCCCGTGGTCCCCGGCAAGAATGTGGACCAGGTCCGCCACGGCCGGGTTGTGGCCCACCAGGGCCAGGATCGCCACCTCGGGCGGTGTCTCCTTGATGATCGAGATCAGGTCGCCGGGATCGGCCTGGTACAGCCCCGGGTCGTACCGCACCACCCCGCCGTCCTCATCCGCCCAGACCAGCTGGTCGCTGACCACGTCCCAGGTCTGCCGGGCGCGGGCCGCGGCGGAGCAGACGACGAGATCCGGGAGCAGCCCCTGATCCCGGATCCAGGTGCCCAGGGCGACCGCATCCCGCAGGCCACGGGGGGCCAGCGGCCGTTCGAAGTCCGCCGTCCCCTCCGGGTAGGCCGATTTGCCGTGCCGCAGCACGAGCAGGGTGCGCCCGGCGGTAGTCATTCCCCGAGTATGGCAAGAGCGGGGGCAGCCTGGGTCAGCCGGTGGTTTTCGCGGCTGTTTCCCCGTCCGCTCCGCCGGCTGCCCCGGTGGCGGAGTTGGCCGGGCCCGGGGCCGTCCCGTCCGTGGCCGATGTCCCCTCCGTGGCCGATGTCCCCTCCGTGGCCGCCGGGAGCCCCGGGGAGTCACCCGCGCCGGCCCGGCTCGCCGCGGGCGGCCCACCCGCGGCGACGCTCGCCGAGCGCCGCTTGGAGATCACGACGGCGGCCACCACGATGCCGATCGCCACCACGGCTACGCCCGTGCGCAGCCCGGGGTTGTGGCTGTACTTGACCACGCTGGTGGCGATCAGCAGCGAGACCAGGTTCATGACCTTGATCAGCGGGTTGATGGCCGGGCCGGCGGTGTCCTTGAACGGGTCACCGACGGTGTCACCGATGATGGTGGCCTCGTGCGCCTCGGAGCCCTTGCCGCCGTAGTTGCCGTCTTCGACGAGCTTCTTGGCGTTGTCCCAGGCCCCGCCGGAGTTGGCCAGGAACACGGCCATGAGCGCCCCGGCGGCGATGGCGCCGGCCAGGAAGGAGCCGAGCGGCGCGTACCCGAATGCGAAGCCGATCGCGATGGGGGTCAGGACGGCGAGCAGGCCTGGCGTGGCCAGTTCCCGGAGCGAGTCCTTGGTGCAGATGTCCACCACGCGGCCGTATTCCGGCTTTTCCGTGAAGTCCATGATCCCGGGGTGGGTGCGGAACTGCTCGCGCACCTCATAGACGACCTGGCCGGCCGCCCGGCCTACGGCCATGATCAGCAGCCCGGAGAAGAAGAACACCACGCTGGCGCCGATGATGATGCCGACCAGCACGTTGGGTTTGTCCACCGACAGGCTGAAGGTGCCGGCCGCCTTCCCGAGCGCGGTTTCCACGGTGGTCCGGAAGGACCCGAACAGCGCGGTGGCGGCGAGCACCGCGGTCGCGATCGCGATGCCCTTGGTGATGGCCTTGGTGGTGTTGCCGACCGCGTCCAGCCGGGTCAGTACCTGGGCACCCTCGCCCTCGACGTCGCCAGACATCTCGGCGATGCCCTGCGCGTTGTCCGACACCGGGCCGAACGTGTCCATGGACACAATGACCCCGACCGTGGTCAGCAGGCCGGTGCCGGCCAGAGCCACCGCGAACAGGGCGATGGTCGCGTTGCCCGTGCCCAGCAGGAAGGCCGCGTAGACCGCGCCTCCGATGAGCAGCGCCGAGTAGACCGCTGACTCCAGGCCGACCGAGATACCGGACAGGATCACCGTGGCCGCCCCGGTCAGTGAGCTTTCCCCGATCTCCCTGACCGGCTTGCGGTTGGTCTCGGTGAAGTACCCGGTCAGCAGTTGGATGGCGCTGGCCAGCACGAGCCCGATGACGACCGCGCCGATGGCCAGCCACCGCGGGCTGCCGCCGTGGGCCAGGATCGCGGGATCGGTGATCCCCTTCAGTTCGCTGAACCTGGCCGGCAGGTAGAGGAAGGAGGCCCCCACGACCAGCACCAGGGAAATGATCGCCGAGATGAAGAACCCTCGGTTGATGGCCGTCATCCCGCTGCGGTCGCTCTTGCGCGGCGCCACCAGGAAGATGCCGGCTATGGCGGTGATCACGCCGATCATCGGCACGATCAGCGGGAAGACGAGACCCTTGTCGCCGAAGGCGGCCTTGCCCAGGATCAGGGAGGCGACCAGCATGACCGCGTAGGACTCGAACAGGTCAGCGGCCATCCCGGCGCAGTCGCCCACGTTGTCACCGACGTTGTCGGCGATGGTCGCGGCGTTCCGCGGGTCGTCCTCGGGGATCCCCTTCTCCACCTTGCCGACCAGGTCGGCGCCCACGTCGGCGGCCTTGGTGAAGATGCCGCCGCCGACTCGCATGAACATGGCCAGCAGGGCGGCGCCGAAGCCGAAGCCCTCCAGCACGTTGGGCGCGTTCTGCTTGTAAAAGAACACGACTGCGGCGGCACCAAAGAGACCCAGGCCGACGGTGAACATGCCCGCCACGCCGCCCGTGCGGAACGCGATCCGCATGGCCGGCCGCTCACCGGCCGCGCCGGCCCGTGCTGCCGCCGCCACCCGCACGTTCCCGCGCACCGCGAGCGACATGCCGGTGAAACCGGTGGTGGCCGAGAACAACGCCCCGACGAGGAAGAAAATGCTGCGGCCCCAGCGCACGCCCGACCCATCGGCCGGGAGGAGCAGCAGGACGAAGAAGATGACGACAACAAAGACACCGAGGGTGCGGAACTGGCGGCGCAGGTAGGCGGCCGCCCCTTCCTGGACCGCGAGCGCGATCTCCTGCATCCGCTCGGTTCCCTGACTGGCCGCGAGCACCTCGCGGACCAGCAGGGCTGCCACCGCGAGGGCAAGCAGGGCGATGACGCCGACGACGACAACCCAGGTCAGGTTGGCGCCGCTGACGCTTACCGCACCGCTTCCGGCGGCAAGACTAGACCTGAACATCTGTCCTCCTAGACAGTGGCACATGGCCTCCCGAGCGTGGCTTCGCTGTCCCGGCTCTCTGCCCAGCCGGCATGGACGCATGGGATAGGCACCGTGCCCAAAAGCAGTGCCGGGAGTCTACGCACGTCGGTCACCAGACGTGAAGCGGGGGGTCAGGTCCGGAGCGTGCTAGAGCGATTCACCCTGCACAGGTAATCACATTAATGCCACCCGTAGCAGGCAGGCCCGCAGTTCGGGCGGCGCAGTGCGCCCGGGAGCCGGTGCTGTCAGCGGATGCCGTCGGACGGCCAGCTCATCTTGATGCTGAGGCCGGCCGGCGTGCGGGCGAACTGGACGTCGTCAGCGAGGCCCGCGATCACGGCCAGGCCGAGACCCTGCGGGGGACCCGAATGGTCCAGCGGGCTGGTCCCGTTCGGTACGCCGTTACCGGGCGCAGGCCAGCCCGCGGGCTGCGCGGTCGGGCTGGTTCCGTCGTCCTGCCCGGCCGCGGCCGCGTCCGTGACGACCACCTCGAAGCGGCCGTTGGCCCCGGTCAGCTCGACGCGGACCGGCTCGTCCGGGCATTGCGCCTGGTGCGCCTCGACCGCGCGGGAGCAGGCCTCACCCACCGCAAGGCGGACTTCATCGAGGAGCGCCTCCCCGACGCCGCTCCGCCGCGCGACGGCGGTGGCGACCAGCCGCGCCGTGCGGACGTGCACGGGCAGCGGTGTGAAGCTCATTTCAACAGTGGCCATGACCCGGGGCTACGATCAGCCGCTACTTCTCCGACTTCCGGGCCGTGATGGCCTCGTCCACGGTGTCGTGGATACCGAAGACCTTGGTCAGGCCGGTGATCCGGAAAATTTTGAGGATGCGCTCCTGGGTGCACACCAGGTCCAGCGACCCATCGTGGGCCCGGACCCTCTTGAGCCCGCCGACCAGGACCCCGAGGCCCGTCGAGTCGAGGAACTCAACCTTTTCCATGTTCACCACGAGCTGGTAGTGCCCGTTGTTGACCAGTTCGATGAGGAGCTCCCGCAGCCGCGGCGCGGTGTAGACGTCGATCTCGCCCTCGACGTCGACGACCTCGATCCCATCCCTGGTGTGGTGGTCAAGCTTCAGGTCCACAAATCCTCCAGCGCCATACAGCCTTCGTCTGTCCGGGCGATCCGGGCGGCAGCGCAGCTGCCCTCCGGGGAGGGCAGCTGGTCCCGTCGCGCATTCAACCACGCTCTGAGGTCATGTCTACACGAGTTCACGCTTCGAGGCACCTCGCGTACAGATGTCACACTGGGAGCCAATGACTGCGCTCACTCCGCTCGTTCCCGGCGACCCTCCGGTCCGGCCCGGTCCCGCAGGACCAGGTCCCCCGGGACCGACCCCGCAAACACCAGGCCCGGCTGCCTCGTATCCCGCCGGGCGGCGCCGTCCCGCCCAGCCCGCGGCGGCCTCCCCCGCAGACCTTGTGCTGCGCCACGGCGCCCGGTCGGGACGACTGATTCACGTAGAGTACATGCCCGCTCGCGAAGGGCAGCGGGCAGCCTGGCCCGGGTGGGTGCCCGCCGCGGTCACCGAGGCGTTCGGCCGCCGTGGCGTGCCGGCTCCCTGGGCCCACCAGGCCGCGATGGCCGGCCACGCGCGGGACGGCCGGCACGTCATCATCGCCACCCCGGCGGCCTCCGGGAAATCGCTGGGGTACCTGCTGCCCGCGCTCACCGCGATCCTGGAGGGCGGCACCGCGCTCTACCTCGCGCCGACCCGGGCCCTGGCCGCGGACCAGCTGCGGGTGATCAGCGAGCTGGGCGTGCCGGGTGTCCGCGCCGCCGTGGTGGACGGGGACACGCCCCCGGCGGCGCGGGACTGGGCCCGGTCCCACGCCAATTACCTGCTGACCACGCCGGACATGCTGCATCAGACGCTGCTGCCCCGGCATGCCCGGTGGAACGGGTTCTTCCGCCGGCTGCGCTACATCATCGTCGACGAGTGCCACACCTACCGGGGAGTGTTCGGCTCCCACGTGGCCCAGGTGCTGCGCAGGCTGCACCGGATCGCCGCCCACCACGGCGGCGCCGGGCTAGCCGGCGGACCGGGCGGACCGGGACCGGTCTTCCTGCTCGCCTCGGCCACGGTCAGCGAGCCGGCCGGATGCGCGTTCCTGCTGACCGGGCGGCAGGCGGAAGCGGTGACCGAGAACGCCGCGCCGTGCGGGCCGGTCACCTTCGGCCTGTGGGAGCCGCCGCTCACCGGGGCCCGCGGTGAGGCCGGCGCGCCGGTGCGGCGCAGTGCCACCAGCGAGGCCGCCACGCTGCTGGCCGACCTGGTCGCCGAGGCGGTCCCGGCGCTGGCGTTCACCCGGTCCCGGCGCGGCGCCGAGGCCGTGGCCCTGGGCGCGCGCCGCGTGCTGCGTGAGTCGGGGGCCGCCGGGCACATCGACCGGGTGGCCGCCTACCGGTCCGGGTACCTGCGCGAGGACCGGCGGGCGCTGGAGGAGGGGCTGCGCAACGGCGACATCACCGGCCTGGCCACCACCACCGCCCTGGAGCTGGGCGTGGACATCAGCGGCCTGGACGCGGTGCTCATCGCGGGCTGGCCCGGGACCCGGGCGGCACTCTGGCAGCAGGCCGGGCGGGCGGGCCGGGCCGGCCGCACCGCGGTGGTGGTCCTGATCGCCCGCGACGACCCGCTCGACACCTATCTGGTTCATCACCCGGATGCCCTGCTGCACCGCCCCGTCGAAGCGACGGTCCTGGATCCCGGCAACCCGTACGTCCTGGCCCCGCACCTGTGCGCGGCCGCCGCGGAGCTGCCGCTCACCGCCCCGGACCTGGCCTCGTTCGCCCCGGGCGCCAGCGAGGTCGCGGAGGCCCTGATCCGGCGGGGGATGCTCCGCCGCCGGAGCGGCGGCCTGTACTGGACGCGCCGCGGGCGCCCGCCCCGCGCCGGGCTGCGCGGATCGGGCCGCCACCCGGTCAAGATCGTGGAACTGCCGACCGGGCGCCTGGTGGGCACCGTGGACGAGCCCTCCTCGCACCTGCTGGTGCACACCGGGGCGGTTTACCCGCATCAGGGCGAGATGTACCTGGTGGACGAGCTGGACCTGGCGGCCGGCGTGGCCCTGGTCCGCCCCGGCGATCCCGGGTATTCCACGGCGGCCCGCCAGGTCACCGCGATCGAGGTGACCAGGGAGCTGCGCCGGGCCAGCTGGGGCACGGCCGTGGTGCACTTCGGCGACGTCCAGGTGCGCCGGGAAGTCGTGGGATTCGTCCGGCGCCACCCGGACACCGGGCGGCCGCTCGGCGAGGTCCCGCTCAGCCTGCCGCCGCAGACCCTGCGTACCAGGGCGGTGTGGTGGACGATCCCGGCCGCCCAGCGCGCCCGGCTGCTGGAGCTGGGCGTTGACCTGCCCGGCGCGGCCCACGCCGCCGAGCATGCGTCGATCGGGCTGCTGCCCTTGTTCGCCGCGTGCGACCGCTGGGACGTCGGTGGCGTTTCCGCTGATCTGCACCCCGCCACCGGGGAACTCACTGTATTCGTCTATGACGGTCACGATGGCGGGGCCGGCTTCGCGGAACGGGGTTACGCCGCGGCGCGTGAGTGGCTGGGCGCGACCGCGCACGCGATCCGGGGTTGTGAGTGCCAGGCGGGATGCCCGTCTTGCATCCAGTCGCCCAAATGCGGGAATGGCAATGAGCCCCTTTCCAAGCCCGGCTCAGTCACCCTGCTGGAGACCCTGCTAGCCGGCGGTGCGGCCGCGGCGGCGGCCGCGGGGCAGGCCGGGACATCGGCAAAATAGCCAGGACCAGGAAGAATATGCGGAGAGTGCGCAGAAAGGGGGCGACCCCCGCCGGGGGGGAGAGCGGGGGTCGCCAAACGGTCCAGCTCCGGGGGGGCAGAGCCGGGCCCGTACACAGCAAAGCCTACGTGTATCCGGGCCAAGTTACCAATCGGTCACGCCATGCTGACATCGGAACGTGCTTACCGTCATAGGCTCGCTTGCTGTGCCTAGTTCCGCCGAGGCCGGGCACCCGCCGGCCGCCGCGTTCTTTGACCTTGATAAGACGATCATCGCGAAGTCGAGCACCCTGGCTTACGGACCTTCGTTTTACCGGAATGGCCTGATCAGCCGGGGTGACGCGGTGCGCAGCGCGGTCGCGCAGCTGCTTTTCAGCCGGCACGGGGCCAGTCACGACCGGATGGAGCAGATCCGGGCGCAGGTGAGCCAGCTGTGCCGCGGCTGGCCCGCCGAGCGGGTGCGCGAGATCGTCGCCCGTCACCTGGACGAGCTGATCGTCCCGTATGTCTACGACGAGGCCCGGGCCCTGCTCGACGCGCACCGGGCGGCCGGCGAGGACGTGATCATCGTGAGCACCTCGGGGCTCGAGATGGTCGGCCCGATCGGGACCTTGCTGGGCGCCGCCCTGGTGATCGCCACCCGGATGGAGATCACGGAGGGCTGCTACACGGGCCAGATCGACTTCTACGCCTACGGTCCGGCCAAGGCGGAGCGGGTCAGGGAGCTGGCCGGCGAACGCGGTTACCGGCTGGCCGACTGCTCCGCCTACAGCGACTCGATCACCGACCTGCCGATGCTGGAGGCGGTGGGCCACCCGCACGCGGTGAACCCGGACCGCGCCCTGCGCCGGGTGGCCCAGCTCCGCGGCTGGCCTGTGCTCGCGTTCAGCGCGCTTCCCCCCGCCCGGCCCGCGGCACGCCAGTGAACGGGCGTGCCCATGAGGCGGCGCGCCAGTGGGGGCGTGGCCTGTGATGCCGCGTGCCCGTGAGGCCGGGCGCCAGTGAAGTTACGTGGCCGTGAGGTTGGCGCCGCTGAGGTGCTGCCCAGGAATGGGACGAGGGGAATCGATCGAGATCAGGAATCGGTCCTGCCCTGGGCTTCCCCCGCCCGCCGATCCGCCGTACAAAGGTCAGAGAACGTCCTGGCACGGCAGCCGGGTACCCACGCGACCGAGAGGCCAGGTAGGCGGCCGAGTGGGGCAGCGGCGACGAGTCCGCGTCCGGCAAGGACGCGGCGTGGCCGCGGCCCCCCGGCATGACGAGGTGCACGCTTGGTAGCCCGGCTTGCCGTGCCAGGCTAGATCCGCCGGCTTCCTCCCCGCCGGCGCAGCCGGCCTCTCCGCACGGCCCTGCGACCCACCCGGAAACCGCGCCCCGCGAGGCCATTTTGGGCCACGCGCAAAAAGCGGCAAGGCCGCGCGGAGTGTTCCCGTGGTAATCCCGTAAGATCACTTGCCGGGGGAAACTGATGGTGCCGGGATAAGAAGTAATTCCTGGCGCCGCGCGCCCGGACTGGCCCGGCCGCGAACCACCGTACGCGGACGAATCGCCGGTGCGGAAGACTGAACGGCATGATTGCGCGCGAGGGGAGTGTGCATGTGATGGCCAGATCCGCAGCACCGCAGTCGCTCGGCAATGACAGCGAGCCGTCAATCGGGGATCTCGTCACCCAGGCCATCCGGGACGTCAGCCAGCTGGTCAGGTGTGAACTGGCGCTGGCGAAACTGGAGCTCCGTGACGACGCCAAGCGGCTCGGCCTGGCCGCCGCCCTGCTGGCCATCACGGCGTTCACCGGCTGCCTGATCCTCGTGCTGCTCTGCTTCGCGTTCGTCTACGGCCTGGTGACGCTGGGGATCTGGATCTGGGCCGCGTTCCTCATCGTGGCCGGTGTCTGCGCGCTGCTGGCCGCGCTGGCCGTGCTCATCGTGATCGTCAAGGTGCGCGGAGTGAGTGGCCTGCGGAAGACGAGGCAGACGGTGCAGGCGGACCTGGCGCTGCTCAAGCGGGATGAGGACACCCCCGCTCGGCCGGCGGTCGAGGCAGGCTGACCCAGTGACCCTCCGGGGCGACGCGGCGGTCTACGTCGAGGGCCCGTGGTCCCACCGCGCGGTGAGCGCGAACGGGACCCGGCTGCACGTCGCCGAGAGCGGTGACGGCCCGCTGGTGCTGCTGCTGCACGGGTTCCCGGAGTTCTGGTGGACCTGGCGGGAGCAGCTGGCCACGCTGGCTGACGCCGGTTACCGCGCGGTGGCCCCGGATCTGCGCGGCTACGGCGGCAGCGACAAGCCGCCCCGCGGCTACGACCTGGTCACGGCGGCCTCGGACGTGGCCGGCCTGATCCGCGCCCTCGGCGAGGCCAACGCCGTGGTCATCGGGCACGACTGGGGCGGCCTGGTGGCCTGGACCATGGCCGCCTACTACCCCAAGGTGGTGCGCAGGCTCGGGATCATCTCGATGGCGCACCCGCTGCGGATGCGGTCCGCGGTGGTCACCGACCCGCTGGGCCAGGGCCGCCGCAGCGGTTACGCGTTCGGCTTCCAGGTTCCCGTGTTTCCCGAGCACAGCCTGGTCCGGGATCATGCCCAGCGGGTGGGACAGATGCTGCGGTCCTGGTCCGGACCGGGGTGGCCGGACCCGGAAACCGAACGGCGCTACCGGACCGCGATGTGCATCCCCTCGGTGGCGCATTCGGCGCTGGAGTACCACCGCTGGTTCGTCCGGTCCCGGGTCCGCCCCGACGGCGTCCGCTACGCCCAGCGGATGCGCGCGCCCATCCAGGTTCCCACCCTGCACCTGCAGGGCGCGCTGGACACGTGCGTGCTGCCCGGCACCGCCCGCGGGGCCGGGCGGCATGTCGACGGCCCGTACCGGTGGCGGCTGCTCGACGGGGCCGGCCATTTCCCGCACGAGGAGCAGCCGGACCGCTTCGACCGTGAACTCCGCGGCTGGCTGGCGGACCCAGAACCCGAGCGATGACGGCCGGCGCGGGCGGGCCGGCGCGGGACCGTGACCCGGCCGGGCGGCCGCGGAACGCCCGGCCCCGGGACGCGCTGGGCCGCCCGCTGCGCCACGGCGAGACGGGTGCGGACCGGGTGCCGGAGGACCTGTCCCTCCCCCCGGCGGAGGCGCTGGCGCTGGCCCAGCACCTGCTGGACACGGGCCGCCCGTTCCACGCGCACGAGGTGCTCGAGGCGTCGTGGAAGCAGGCCCCGGAAGCAGAGCGGGAGCTGTGGCGCGGGCTGGCCCAGGTGGCGGTGGGGCTGACCCACGCGCAGCGCGGCAACGCGCGGGGAGCGGCAGCGCTGCTGCGCCGGGGCGCGGGGCGGGTCGGCGGGTACGCGGCGGCCCCGCCCCATGGCATCGACGCCGCGGGCATCGCCCTGGTGTGCGCCGGGCTGGCCGGCCAGATCGAGGCGGCCGGCGACACCGGAGCGGTCTCCCCGGGGCCGCGGATCAGCCTGACCCGGGGCGGCAGCTAGTCGCAGGCCCGGGTGGAGACCGGGCGGGTCGCACCAGCGGCCGCGTGCGCGTCGCCCTGCACCTCGGAGGCGGTCAGCGCATACCCGGTATCTTTCACGCCCACGGCGGCGGCGAAGACCACCCCGTCCACCCGGCCATTGGGTGCCAGCAGCGGGCCGCCAGAGTTGCCCGGCTGGACGTCCGCCCGGATCGAGTAGATCTGCCGGGTTACTTCCCTGGACTGGTAGATGTCCGGGGCCTGCGCGAGCTGGTCGTCACCGACCCGGGCGGGCACCGCGGTGAACGACTGATCCCGCGGGTAGCCGGCCACGATCGCGTCGTCCCCCAGGTTGGCCGGGCCGGTGAAGCTCAGCGTGGGGGCGTTCAGGGCGGGCACGTAGAGCACCGCGAGATCGCGCTGCGGGTCGAACAGCACCACCGTGGCCGGGAGCCTGGGACCCACCCTGGTGCTGACGGTCTGGCTCGTGGTGACGCCCGCGACCACGTGCGCGTTGGTCAGGACGTGGTGGGGTGAGATGACGAAGCCGGAGCCCTCGATCCGCCGCTGGCAGGTCGGCGCGATCCCCATGACCTTCACGATGCTGTTCCGGGCGTGCCGCAGGCCCGCGGAGGACAGCACAGCTGAGCTGGGCGGGGCCACGGTCAGCGCCGGCTCGGCCCCGAGCGCGCCGAAAACCTGGACATACGGGCCGCTGGCCAGCAGGCTGCGGAAGTCGGAGAACATCGTCCGCGCCGCCGACGGCATCACCCCGTCCACGGCGTGCAGCACGGCGGAGCGGTTGACCTGCGCGGTGACCACGGCGAACGGCGCGTTGACCACGGCCGAGCCGATAAGCCACGCGATGAGCAGGACGGAGATGACGCTGACCGCGGCCCCGGCTGCCGAGTCGATCAGGGCCGCCGGGCGCCAGTGCACCCGGGAGCGCACCGCGGCGCCGATCGCCGAGGCGAGCAGCTGGCCGATCATGGCGGCCACGAACACCGCGACGATGGCCACCAGGGCCTGCTGGGCGGACCCCTGGACCAGCGAACGGGCGAGTGTGGGCGCAAACGAGGCGCCCACCGCCGCCCCACCCAGGAATCCGGCGAAACTCAGAATTCCTACGATGAAGCCCTGGCGGTAACCGGCCACCGCAAATGCCGCGGCGAGGGCAATCAAGATCAGGTCAAGCAAGTCACCCGACACCAGCCCACCGTATAGTGCGCGGCCCGTTGATTGGTTCGCAGTACGGTATTAACCAGGTCCAGCGACGGTATTAGGTCCCGGCGGCCAGGGCCTCAGGCGGCAGCTCCTCCACCCGCCCGCGGTCCCACGGCCGCTCCCATCCCCCCAGCGTGAGCAGCCGGTCCACCAGGGCCGCGGTGAAGCCCCAGACCAGCATGCCGCGGACCTGGAAAGCGGGCCCGGTGACGCCGGAAGGATGCCGGATCGTTAGCCTGCGCCGGGGATCGGAGAGCTCGGAGAGGGGGACGCGTGCCACCGCCGTCACCTCCGGGGGATCGGCGGCGGCCACCGGGACCGGCCGCCGCCACCAGGCCAGGACCGGCGTGACGGCGAAGCCGCTCCGGGCGATGAACAGGTCAGGGAGCACCGCGAGCACCTCGACCCCGGAGGGCTCGACGCCCGCCTCCTCGGCCGCCTCCCGGAGCGCGGCCGGGACCGGCCCCCCGTCGGACTCGTCGATGGCCCCCCCGGGGAACGCAGGCTGGCCGGAGTGACGCCGCAGCCCCGGGCCGCGCTGCACGAGCAGCAGGTCGGGTCCATCCGGGCCCAGGCCGAAGAGCACCAGCACCGCGGAGGGGCGGCCGCCGCCCGGCGGCGGCCGCAGCCGGGCCGGGATCGCCGCCTCACAGGCCGCCGTGGCCAGGCCGCGCAGCCAGCCCGGCGGCCCGCCCAGGGCACCGTCGATGCTCTCCACGGGGTCCGCGGCGCTCACGAGAACGGGCCCGTCTTCACCAGCGCGCGGGCCGTCTTCTCGTCCGTGGGTCCTTCCCCGTAGGACGGGCACAGCCGGGCGATCCCGCAGGCTCCGCAGGCGGGTTTGCGGGCGTGGCAGACGCGCCTGCCGTGCCAGATCAGCCGGTGCGACAGGATGGTCCACTCGGACCGCGGGATGAGCGTGCCGACCTCCTGCTCGATCTTGTCCGGGTCGGTCTGCGCGGTCCACCCGAAGCGCCGGGCCAGCCGGGAGAAATGCGTGTCCACGGTGATGCCAGGGACACCGAACGCATTGCCGAGGACGACGTTCGCCGTCTTCCGGCCCACCCCGGGCAGGGTGACCAGGTCGGCCAGCCGGCCGGGCACCTCGCCGCCGTAGCGGTCACACAGGGCCTGGCCCAGGCCGATGAGGCTGTTGGTCTTGGCCCGGAAGAACCCCGTGGACTGGATGATCTTTTCCATCTCGGCCCGGTCGGCCGCCGCGTAGTCGGCGGCGGTCCGGTACCGGGCGAACAGGACCGGCGTGACCAGGTTGACCCGCTTGTCGGTGGTCTGCGCGGACAGGATCGTGGCGACCAGCAATTCCAGCGGCGAGGTGAAGTTCAGCTCGCAGTGGGCATCTGGGTAGAGCAGGGCGAGTTCGCGGTTCATGCGCCGGGCCCGGCGGACGAGCGCGGTCCGGGAAGGATCAGGGGTCACCCTCCCAGCCTATTGAGCGGCCACGCTACCTGGGGCCCGGCGCGGTGCTCCCGGGCACCCCGGGAACTGGCGCTAGGCTGCCGCCACGTATAACCATGAGTTCCGTTATGCTTACGAAGAGCTTCGGGGGGGCCATGGCCGCTGCACGAGTCGCCTCAGGCGGGACGACGCCGACTATGCCCGGGGCGGGCCTGGCCTCAATGGTGCGGCGGAACTGGCTGCTCGCCATCCTGCTGGCCGCGGGGCTGGTGCTGCGGATACTCACCCAGCTGGCTTACCAGCCCGCCCTGCTGTTCATCGACTCGATCAAGTACCTGTTCGGGGCCTATGCCGGGAACGATCCGCCCGGGTACGAGCTCGCCCTGAAGGTCTTCCTCCGGGTCGGCACGCTGCCCATGGTGGTGGCCGTGCAGCACCTGACCGGCCTGGCCATGGCGGTGGTGCTGTACCTGATCCTGCGCCGCCGGGGCGTGCCACGCTGGCTGGCCGCGCTGGCCACCGCGCCCATCCTGCTGGACGCCTACCAGCTCCAGATCGAGCAGTCGATCATGCCCGACACGGCGTTCGAGGCCCTGATCGTCGCGGGCCTGGCCTGCCTGCTCTGGGAGCCCCGGCCCCGGCTCTGGATGGCGCTGGCCGCGGGACTGGCCCTGGGCGCCTCGGCGACGGTCCGCCAGGTTGGCGAGATCTTCATCCTGCCTGCGCTCGTGTACGTGCTGATCACCGTCCCGGGCTGGCGCGCCAAGCTGGTCAAGGCCGTCGCGCTGTGTGCCGCGTTCGCCCTGCCCATCCTGGCGGTCAGCTTCCGGAATTACGTGGCCATCAAGCACTTCTCGCTCGCCCCCTACGCGGCGGGGACCATTTACGGCCGGGCCGCGGCCGCCGCCGACTGTGCCACGCTGACGCTGCCCGCCTACGAGCGCGCGCTCTGCCCCTCCGCCAGCCAGCAGGCCCGCGGGCCGGACTGGCTGGACCACGGGGCCACGTCGCCGATCAAGTACGTCGCGCCCCCGGCGGGGATGCATCACGTGCCGATGGCGGCCGACTTCAGCCGGCGCGTGTTCGAGCAGCAGCCCTGGCGGGCAGTCAGCGCGATCAGCAAGGACGCGGTCAAGCTCTTCGCCGTGCAGCGGGTCACCAGCCGGGGCGACACGTCCATCACGCGCTGGCAATTCCAGCGGGCCTTCCCCCTGTACCCGCCCTACATCACCGATCCGCACGGCCGGCTGCGGTTCGCCCAGCTCAATCCGGCGGGCAAGGTGAAGGTGATCGCGAAGGGGCGGCGGTTCCGCGACCAGCCGGCGGTGTCGGCGGGACCGGCCGGCTTCCTGCGCACGTACCAGCTCGACGGTGGCTACACACCCGGGCCGCTGTTCCTGCTCACCGTGCTGGCCGGGCTGGCGGGCAGCATCGGCGTGCTGCGCCGGCACGCCTCCCCCGCGCAGCGGGCCACGGCCACCGCCTGCACGCTCATGTTCCTCAGCGCGGCCGCGGTGCTGCTCGCGTCGGACGTGTTCGAGTTCAGCTGGCGCTACCAGCTGCCGGCCCTGGTTACCCTGCCCCCGGCCGGGGCGCTGGGCATCATGGTGATCGCCGGATATGTCACGGCCCGGCGCCAGCCCAGCCCGCAGCAGGCGCCCGGCCCGGCAGGCGGGACGGCATCCGCGCCCCGGGAGGAACGTCCCAGGTCCCAGCGCAAGGACCGGGCGTCCGCGAGCTGAGCCGGCTACCAGGCCCAGCGGCCGCCGCTGGTCCAGCAGCACGGCACGCCCCGGCCGGCCATGCTCGCGGCTAGCCGGGATCCTGCCAGCCGGGCCGGGGGCCGAACCGGGCCGAGGCAAACCACACGACCAGGGCCAGCGGGACGAGCACCACGAGCGGGAGCAGCGCGGGCGCGTAGGCGGTGACGACGGCGGAGGCGCATGCCCCTGCGATCAGGGCCACGAAGATACCCAGGCTGCGCTCCAGGCCGCTGGGCTTGCGCCCGGTGACCAGCCCGGCGATCACTCCCGTCAGCGTTCCGGTCAGGTAGGTGGTGGACACCTCGCCCAGCTGGCGGACGGTCGCTCCCTGAATGCCCATGGCGATGCCCGCATTGGCCAGCAGCATCAGCTGGCCCGCCCCGGCCGGGCGGCCGCCGGACAGCTCCCAGCCCACGCAGAACACCACGAGCACGCAGAATTCCAGGGCCAGGGCGACGGTAAGCCACGACGGCCAGATCTCGCGCAGCACGGTCGCCGCGTGGGGCCGGCGCCCCCGCCAGCCCTCCAGCCAGCGGCCCGCCCGCCGGGCCGCGAGCGGCGCCCCGATCACCACCCCGGCCACGTAGCTGGCCAGGGCCACCCCGCAGTTCTCGGCCAGGGCCGCGTCGTGCGTGCCCGCGGCGACGCCCAGCAGCACCATGGTCCCGGTGACCACGCTGCTGAACACGTGCCCCAGATGCAGGAAGGCAGCGGCGTCCACCCCGCCGGTCGTCACGGTCAGCAGGATCACGAGCATGTCCCGGGCGCCGGAGCGCCAGTCCTCGGTCACGGTCAGGTCCCTACGCGGCGTGCTCGCCGGTGAGCGCACGCCGGACCTCGGCGATGCGGTCGGCCACCTGGCGGACGTCCTCGCAGTCCGGCGGCGGCAGGTCCGCCGGGAGCTGGCCGTCCCGGACTCCGCGGGCCAGGCTGCGCAAGGCGCCGGCCAGCTGCGCCACGTCGCGGGGGCCGGGCCGCCGGCCCGTGACGTCGGCGCGCACCGCGGTGGCGGTCACCGTGTCCGTAAGCTGCTCCAGGGCGGTCAGGACGGGCCACAGCCGGGCGGCCCGCCTGCTCACCGAGGGGGGCTCTGCCATCGTCCGCTGAAACTCCGTGCGCAGGTCGGATAGGACTCGATAGGTCTGACGGCGCAGTGCCGACCGGCCGGGTGCGCCGGCGAGCGCCTGCTCCGTGTAACGGGCCACACTATCGAGCGCGGTGGCGAGCTGGTCCGGCAGGTGAGCATGCCAGCTCGACGGCCACGGAGCGTAGCCGACCAGCAGCACGATGGCGCAGCCCAGCACGGTGTCGATAAGCCGGTCCAGGGCCAGCGACCAGCCGCTCCGGACGAGCAGGTCGATCAGGATGACGACCAGCGGCGTGAGGAACGTGCTGAACAGTCCCCAGTTGCGGTCCCGTCCGTAGGGCAGCAGCCCGGCGAAGATCGCGCAGGGGATCAGCAGCAGCGGGCCGGGCGGGAGGGCGATGAGGATGACCGCCCCGAGGACCGCGCCGACGATGGTGCCGATCCCGCGCTGCAGGGCCCGGGCGAACACCGAGCCGAAGTCCGGGCGCAGCACGATGGCCACGGTCAGCACCACCCAGTAGGAGCGCTGCAGCGGAAGGGCCTGGCTGACCAGGCCGGCCACGCCGATGGACAGCATCAGCCGGAGCGCGAAGATCCGGGTGAGGCGGCCGCCCACGGTCTCCGCGAGGGCGTCCCGCACCCGCTCGCGCAGGTCCGGGCGGCTGGGCGCGGCGCCGCCCTCGGCGGGCCGCTTGCCGGACGCCAGATCGGCCGCCCCGGCCACGGCGGCGGCCAGCGCCCGGCTGCCGGGCGTCGGTCTCCCCGCCGGGCGGACCGAGGTCACCGGCGTGCCGTACTGGATGGCGTCGGCGATCGCCTCGATGGTGGCGGTGAGCTGCGGCGGGGCCTGCGCTCCCTCCTGCACCAGGGTGACGGCCGCCTCGGTGAGCGGATGGGTCTGCCGCAGCAGCGCGGCGATGCGGTTCAGTTCCGGGTCCCGGCCGCTGATCCGCGCCCGGCGGGAGGCGAGGTCGTCCCAGGCCTGGTTGAGCGCGCCGACCACGGCCTGATGGGCCGCGGGGAAGTCGGGTGTGCCGGCCGCGCGCAGCATGCGGGCCAGGGCGCGGTACACCTCCGCGGTGCTGCGCTGTTCCGCGGCCAGCGGTGCGACCAGCCAGGCCGGAACCAGCAGCAGGATCGCCCAGCCCACCCCGGCCAGCAGTAGCAGCGGCGGCCACCACCAGGGCCGGGCCGCGCCGAGCGGGCCGGTGCCGAGGATGGTGTACACGAGGAGTTGCAGGCCGGTGATGGCCAGGGTGGCCCCGGCCGCGGTCATCAGCGCCGAGAGCCCGGCCACCGCGACCAGGACGGCGAGCGCGATCCAGCCCCGGCCGTGCACCAGGACGCCGAGCAGGAGCCCGGCCGCCCCGCCGAAGATCCCGGCCACGGCGATGCGGCGGATCCGGGCGGGGTAGGTGCCGCCGCGGTCCACGACCGAGCCGAGCAGGCCTCCCATGGCGCCCAGGAGCCCGGCCACCTGGTCCCCCAGGGCCATTCCCAGGGCCAGCGGCCCGCAGACGGCGAGCGCGGCGCGGATCACCGCCGGCCACGGCCCCGGCGCCGGCGCCGGCCGCACTACCTCGGCGAGC
>JAOPYP010000127.1 GCA_025964635.1 Actinomycetes bacterium
GGGGAGGACGGGCCGTTCGTGACCGGGGCGGCGGGCCGGGCCGCCCTCGCGATCATGGCGGACCTGCTGGCCTGCGCCGACCGGGAGCTGTCCCAGCGCAACCCGATCGGCGTGCTCGACGCGATGGCGGCCAGCGGGGGCCCCGCCTACTGCCCGCTGGTCTACGGGTACGTGACCTACCAGCGCCCGCTGGCGGGTGAACCGGGCTCATCGCGGCTGGCCGCCTTCGGCGCCCCGGCGGGCCCGGGCGGGATCGGCAGCGTGCTCGGCGGCACCGGCCTGGCCATCACCCGGTCCGCGGTCGAGCTCGGCGCGGCCGCGGCCCTGATCAGGACCCTGCTCTCGGACGAGGTCCAGGTCGGTCTCTACGCCGAGCTGGGCGGGCAGAGCTCGGCCCGGCTGGCGTGGGAGCACCCGGGGGCCGACGCCGCGGGCGGCGGGTTCTACCGCGCCACTCTCGCCACCGTCGAGCAGGCGTGGGTGCGGCCGCGGTTCGCGGGCTACCCGGAGTTCCAGACCGCAGCCTCGGCCGTGCTGCGCGAGGGGTTGCTGGCTGGTGAGCCGCACGCCGGGCTGGTCCGGAGGGTCAACGAGCTGTTCGCCGCGGCGAGGGCCGGGCAGGCCGCCGGCACGGCTTCCCCGGGGAGCCGGGCTGTCCCCCGCCCGGGCATCCCGGACGCAGGCACGTCACACCGTGGTGGCGTGGAAAGGAGGCCGGTGTGACGGTGACGGTGACGGTGGTGGTGGCGGTGACGGTGGCGGTGGGGACCGGGGCGGGCGGCCCGCTCGGCCGGGCCATAGCGCGGCGGCTCGCCGCCGGCGGGCACGTGGTCGCGGTGACCGACGCAGCCATGGCCGGCCCGGATGCCTCGAACGCGTCCGGCCAGACGATCGAGGTCAACGGTGGGTGGGTGATGTCGTGACGACCGCAAGCACGTCCGGCGGAGGGCCTGGGCCTGGGCGTTCCGCCCTCGAACGGGTCACCGGTGACCTGGCCGCCGCGGGCGGCGTGCGGGCCGTGGTGCTGGACGACGGCAGCGAGCGCGGAATCCGGGTGCTGGAGTTCCGCACCGGCGGGGGCCTGCGCTTCGACGTGCTGGTCGACCGGGCCATGGACATCGGCCTGGCCGAGTTCGACGACCTGTCCGTCGGCTGGCGGTCCGCCACCGGGTTCCGGCACCCCGGGCTGCACGAGCACAACGACGAGGACGGGCTGTCCTGGCTGCGCAGCATGTCCGGGCTGGTGGTCACGGCCGGGCTGGATCACACCCTGTTCGGCGGCGAGGTCGGCTCGGAGCAGTACCACTATCCGCCGCGGCTGCACGTCCGGCCCGGGCTGCACGGCCGGGTGGCCAATATCCCGGCCCGGCTCACCGGCTACGGCGAGGAGTGGGACGGGGACCGCTGCGTGCTGTGGGCCGAGGGCGAGATCCACCAGGCCGCGATCTTCGCGGAGAACCTGGTGCTGCACCGGCGGATCGAGGCCGACCTGGGCGGCACGGACATCCGGCTCACCGACCGGGTGCGCAACGCGGGCTTCGACCTGACCCCGCACATGTTCCTGTACCACGTCAACGTGGGCTGGCCGCTGCTGGGCGAGGGGAGCACGTTCGACGCGCCCATCGCGCAGACCCTCTGGCGCAGCGACAGCGTGGCCGAGCAGGGGGTCTCGCACCTGGTTTTCCCGGGCCCGCAGCCCGGGTTCGTGGAGCAGGTGTACGAGCACGCGCTCACCCCCGACCCGGACGGCCGGCAGCGGGTCCGGGTCGTCAACACGGCCCGGGGCCGGGCCTTCGAGCTGGACTACGACCCGGCCGCGTTCCCGGCCTTCTTCGAGTGGCTGAACCTGCGCGAGGGCAGCTACGCGGTCGGCCTGGAACCCTCCACGCATCACGTGGCCGGCGACGCGGCGGCCCGCGACGACGGCTCGATGATCTGGCTCGCCCACGGCGAGGACCGGACCTACCAGACCGTGTTCCGCTTCACCCGCGGCTGACCGGGGTCCCCGGGCCGGGGCGGCGGCGGAGTCTGCGGGCCGCGACGGCCGCGATGAGGACGGCCGCGACCAGGGCGCCGAACGCTATCAGCCGGGTGCTGGTGTACCGGACCGGCGCCAGGCTGTACCGGGTCGTGGCCAGCGTGCCGTCCGAGCGCAGGGCCAGACCGAAGCTGACGGCAGTCGCCCCGGACGGGACGGCGGGCGGCGTCCATTTCCCGGGGGTCCAGCCTTGGGAGGCGGCCATCGGCGGGCTGGTCGCCCAGAACGTCCAGGTCCCGGCCGGCGTCCGGTAGTAGGCGTTGAACACCACCGGCCCGCTCGACTCGTACCAGGCGCCCAGCGTGTAGTGGCGCCCCGCGGTCACCCCCGGCGCGCACGTGCCCAGATCCATGGTGGGCACGAGTTGCGCCGTGCCGGATCTTCGTTGCGTCAGAGAAATAACCTCAGCCCCCGCCCGGCCCGGGCCCGCGTGGCGGCGGTAGTGGAAGGTGGCGTGGTTGGTGCCGTAGCGGCCAGCCTGGAAGCAGGCCGGGATGCCACCCGCGCCGACCGCGGACAGGCGGGAATTGGCCACCCCCGGCGGCGGGATCCGCTGCGGGGCGGGACCGGCCACCGCGGGCCGGACTGGGCCGCCGATCACCTGGCGGACGGTGCGCACGCTCACCCCGTGGGCGGCCTGCCGGGACAGCCAGCCGAGCACGCTGGCCAGCTCCGGCTGGGTCACGCCCAGGGCGCAGGCCCGGGCGCAGACGTCGTGGATGGTGAAGATGATCCAGCCGCCGCCGTGCTGCTGGGCGCCCGTGACGATCTTCTCGAACGTGGCCGGTGACCAGGTGGTGCCGACCGACGCCACCTCGATGGGCGCGCGGAGCAGGTAGGGGTCGCGGGGCGGGATGGTCTCCGCCCAGGCGCAGTGCGGGCACAGCCCGGCGCCGCGCAGCTGCCCGGTGCCCAGCGCGGAGTTGTAGCCGCAGCGCCGCGCGAGACCCTCGAGAGTGGGGGTGACCTGCGCGAACGGGTAGGCGAAGTCGGTGACGCGGAACCCCCAGCGGGTGAGGTTGAGCCGGTCGTCACAGATCCCCCGCTGGGCCTCGGCGGCGGGCACCCCGATGATCGGGACGTGCTGTACAGACAGGCCGCCGATTTCGTGGCCCGCCGCGGCGATCCGGCGGACCTCGCCCAGGGTGAGGTACGGCGAACGCTGGCAGCCGGGGCTGGTCCCGGGCTGGCAGACGAGGCCGGAGGGCACGTAGAACGTGGCGGGCATCCGGTAGCGCCGGAAGACCGGCAGTGCGCCCATCTGGTCCGCCAGGCCCCCGCCCCAGGTGAACGTGACCACGGTCCGGGCCGGCGGGATCGCCCGGGCGTGGACGGGGCCCGCCCGCGGCGCGGCGCTCCCCGCGGTCAGCGTGAGCACCACGGCCGCCAGAACCCCGAACGCCGCCATCGCACGACGCACGTGCCGTCGCATGGTTTCCCCCCCGTGCCGGCCCCCCCGGGCGCGCGGCCGTACCCGTCCATCATGCGACCAGGGCCCACGCCGGGCAACGCCGCCTCCCCCCGCCACGGGCAGCGCGTTTACCGGGCGTCCCTGGTGAGCAGGCTGAAAGCAGCGTGTGCCAGTGCCGTGCCTGGCCTACTATGCAGTGCGCGCTCACCCAAACGACGGCCCGGCTGGTGGGGGAAATATGTCCAGCTGGTTCAGCACCAACATCGTGCAGATGGGGCGGCTGCCGCTCTTCTGCTTCTTTTGCGCGTTCGTCGCCGGGTTCGGGTTCATCCGGCTCTCGGTGCGGCTGATCCGTGCGCAGGTCCGCTGGTGGCCCGGCAATGTCACCCCCGGCGACCTGCACGTGCACCACATGGTGTTCGGGGTCGTGTTCATGCTCGTCGGCGGGGTCACCGGCATCGTGGCCCCGGGCGGCTCGCTGAACTGGCGGGCTGGTGCCGCCGCGCTGTTCGGGCTCGGGGCCGCCCTGGTCCTGGACGAGTTCGCGCTCATCCTGCACCTGCGCGACGTGTACTGGACGAGCGCCGGGCGGCTGTCCGTGGACGCGGTGTTCGTGGCCGCCGGGGTGACCGTCTTGCTGCTGCTGGGAGTCGGCCCGAAGATCGTGCCCAGCCCCACCAGCCAGCACGGAGATAGCTGGGAGGCGATCACCTCCCTCTCGATCAGCGTCCTGGTCACGTTCAGCCTGGCCGCCATCACGCTGCTCAAGGGGAAGATATGGACGGGCCTGTTCGGCTTGTTCCTGTTTCCGCTGCTCATCGTGGGCGCCATCCGGCTGGCCCGGCCCGGCTCCCCCTGGGCCCGGTGGCGTTACCAGCGCCGCCCGCATAAGCGCGCCCGGTGCGCCCGCCGGGAGCGGCAGGTCCGGCAGCCGGTCATCCGGTTCAAGTCCCGCGTCGAGGACTTCCTGTCCGGCCTGCATGACCGGCCAGATCATCCGCCGGATTCCGCGCCGGACAAGCGGAAGGCCGCCGTGGGCCACCAGTCCGACGGCAA
>JAOPYP010000765.1 GCA_025964635.1 Actinomycetes bacterium
GGCCGAGATCGCCCGGACGCTGGCCGACCTGGCCGCCCGGCAGGCCAGCGGGGGCCAGCAGGCGCCCGCAGACCGGGAGGCGGCCTCAGGCCGGGGCCAGGACCTCTTCGGCGCGGTGGCAGGCCGCCACGCGGCCTGGCGCTACCGCCCTGAGCACCGGGACCTCGGTGCGGCACCGGCTGACCGCTAGCGGGCAGCGGGGATGGAAGACGCAACCCGGCGGCGGACTGGCCGCGTCGGGCGGCTCGCCGGGCAGCACGACCCGCGTCCGCCGCGCCGTCCCGTCGATTTCCGGCACCGCGGAGCGCAGCGCCCGGGTGTACGGGTGGGCCGGGCTGTCCAGCAGCTCGCGGGTCGGGCCGCTCTCCGCGATCCGGCCCAGGTACAGCACGGCGGTCTGCTCGCACAACTCACTCACGATCGCGACGTTGTGCGTGATCAGCAGGTAGGAGAGGTTCCGCTCGGCCCGGAGCCGGGTGATCAGCTCGAGCACCCGGGCCTGGGCCCTGACGTCCAGGGCACTGGTCGGCTCGTCCAGGACCAGCAGCCGCGGCTGCACGCTGAGTGCCCGGGCTATCGCGACGCGCTGGCGCTGGCCGCCGGACAGCTGATGCGGGTACCGGGACGTGAAGTCCGGGTCCAGGCCCACCTCGGCGAGCAGGCCGCGGGCCCGCTCGGCGGACAGCCGGCGTGGCACCACGCGGTGCGCGTGCAGCGCCTCCCGGATGGAGGTGCCGATCCGCATCCGCGGGTCGAGGCTGTTGTCCGGGTCCTGGAACACGATCTGCGCGGCGCGCCGGTAGTCCCGCAGGGCCCGGCCGCGCAGGGTGGTGACGTCGGCCTCCTCGAACCGGATCTGGCCGCCGCTGACGCGGGCCAGCCGGAGCACGGCCCGGCCGATCGTCGTCTTGCCGGAGCCGCTCTCGCCGACCAGGCCGAGGCCGAACGGTCCCGCGGGCAGCTCCAGGCTCACCCCGTCGACCGCCCGCACCGGGCCGAACCGGACAGTCAGGCCGGTGATCTCCAGCAGCGGGCTCATCCGGCCGGCCCGTCCGGGGCTGGTGCCTCCTGTGCTGGCTGGCCGGGGGCGGGCGCCCCGATCCGGGGCACCGCGGCCAGCAGTTCGGCCGTGTACTCGTGCTGTGGCGCGGACAGCACCTGGCCCGCGGGACCCTGCTCGACGATCCGGCCGGCCTGCATGACCGCCACCCGGTCGCACAGCTCGGCCACCACCGCGAGGTCGTGGCTGATCAGCAGGACCGACATGCCCTCGCGCTCACGCAGGCCGCGGAGCAGTTCCAGCACCTCCGCCTGGACCGTCACGTCGAGCGCGCTGGTCGGCTCGTCGGCCAGCAGGACCTCGGCCCGCAGGGCCAGGGCGAGCGCGATCGCGACCCGCTGCAGCTGACCGCCAGACAGCTGCGCGGGATAGCGGTCCAGCAGGTCGGGTGGCAGCAGCACCTGGCGCATGGCCCGGGCCGCCGCCGCGGCCGCTTCCGCCTTGCTCATCCCGTGCAGCCGGAGCGCGCCCAGCACCACCCGCCCCACCTTGAACACCGGGCTGAACGCCGTGGCCGGGCTCTGGAAGATCGCCGCGATCTGCCGGCCGCGGAGCTCGCGCAGGTCCCGCTGGGACAGCGTGGTCAGCTCGGTACCGTCCAGCCGGATGCTGCCGCTGACGGTCGCGCCCACCGTGTGCGCGAGACCGAGGATGGCCAGCGTGGTCAGGGACTTGCCCGATCCGCTCTCCCCGGCCAGCCCGACGATCTCGGCCTGGCCGAGGGTGAGCTCGTCGATCTGCACCACCGGCCGGCGGCCGAACCGCACCTCGAGGCCGTTGATCGCCAGCCTCATGGGAGGAGGCTCCGTTTCGGGTCCAGCAGGTCGCGCAGGCCGTCGCCGAGCAGGTTGAAGGCGAACGCGGTGACCAGGATGGCGATGCCGGGAAAGGTCACCACCCACCAGTCAGTGGTGAAGTAGTTCTGCCCCTCGGCCACCATCAGGCCCCAGTCCGGCGTGGGGTCCTGCGCCCCGAGGCCGAGGAAGGACAGGGCCGACGCGGTCAGGATCACCCCGCCCACGTCCAGCGACACCTGCACGGTCAGCGGCGTGACCGAGTTGGGCAGGACGTGCCGCAGGATGATCCGCCACGGCCGGATGCCCAGCACCCGGCAGCTGTCGATGTACGCCCGCCCGGAGACCGAGGCCGCCTGGCCCCGGATGAGGCGCGTGTACCAGGGCCACCAGGTGGCGGCGATGGCAATGGTCAGGCTGGTCAGGCTGGCCGGCAGCACCGCGGCCAGGGCCAGGGCCAGCAGCAGCGACGGGAAGGCCAGGAAGATGTCGGTCACCCGCATGATCACCTCATCGACCCAGCCGCCGAAATAGCCGGCCGCGATGCCCAGCGGGATCCCGACGACGCACGCGATCAGCAGCACGATGACGGCGACCAGCGGGGAGATCCGCGCCCCGTAGAGGACCCGGGAGAGCACATCGCGGCCCACCTGGTCGGTCCCGAACAGGTGCCGGGTGGAGGGCGGGCGGAGCACCAGGAACGGGTGCGTGGCCGTGCCGGCGTCGCCGGGGAACGGCGCGAGCAGCGGGGCGAACAGCGCGACCACGATGATCAGCACGGCCGTCAGCCCTCCCGCCACCAGAAGCGGATTAGCGCGCAGGCCGTGCCACAGGGCCTGGCCCCGCGGCAGTGCGAGAGCCGTCTCGGCGGCAGGTGAGGGCGCTTCGATCATCGGAGCCTGATCCTCGGGTCGAGGGCGGCCTGGATGATGTCCACGGCCAGGTTGGCGGCCACGTACACCAGGGCGATGAACAGGGTCACGCCCAGGATGGCGGGGGTGTCGAGGGTCGCGATCGAGGCGGCCGTGTAGCTGCCCAGCCCGGGCCAGTCGAAGATCGCCTCGACCAGGAACGTGTTCACCAGTGAGTAGCCGAAGACCAGGGCCACCGCGGCCGCTACCGGGTTCCAGGCCAGTTTCATGGCGAACCTGCTGTACACGGTGCGCTCGCTGAAGCCCAGCGCGCGGATCATCTGCACGTGGGTCTCGGTCACCGTGTCCAGCACCTGGGCGCGGACCATGCGGGCGATGAGCCCGGCCGGGTAGGCGGCGACGACCACGGCAGGCAGCACGAGATGGGCCAGGATGCTGCCGAGCATCGGCCAGTTCCCGCTGATCACCGCGTCGATCAGGCTGAACCCGGTTCGCTGGTCGAGCGGGTGGCTGAACAGCAGGCCGGGAGCGTACTGCCCGGCGGCCGGCAGCACATGCAGCCGCTGGGAGAAGACCAGCTGGAGGATGAGCGCCATCCAGAAGATCGGCATCGACACGCCGAGGATCGATCCGGCCCGGATGGCCTGGTCGGCCAGGCCTCCTGGCCAGCGGGCGGATACCAGCCCGAGCGGCACGGCGACGGCCAGCGCGATGATCAGCGCGGCGGTCACCAGTTCCAGCGACGCGGGGGCGGCGGTCCCGATGTCGGACAGGACCGGCTGGTGGGTGTGGAGCGACAGCCCCCAGCTGCCGGTGAGGATGCCGCCGAAGTACGCCGCCAGCTGGACCAGCGGCGGCCGGTCCAGGCCGAGGAACCGCCGGGCCGCGGCGACCTGGGCGGCCGACGCGTGCGGGCCGGCCCAGGTGGCCGCCGGATCGCCAGGAATAACACGGGCGATCACGAACGTCGCGATGATGACGCCCGCGACTACCAGCATCGCCAGGGCGACCCGGCGCGCCACATAGCCGGTCAACTCCCAGTTGGCCTGAGGTTGTAGGCGAAGACGACGTTCGCGTAGGCCGGGTCAGGCTGGAACCCGGTGAACGATGTGCGCATCGCGTACTGGTAGTTCACGTTGTAGAGCACGTCCAGGGGTGCCTGCTGCAGAACCTCGGCCTGCATGGTGCGGTACAGCTGCACGCCGGCCGGGCGGTTGGTCGCCAGCAGCGACTCCACCTGGTTGATCTGCTTATCCAGCGCCGAGCTGGAGTAGTAGGAGAGGTTGAAGTACGGCGACTTCTCCGTCTGCAGCAGGTTGGTGAACCAGGTGTACGGGTCGGCGTAGTCCGGCCACCAGTACTCCAGGAAGATGCTCTGGTGGCTGGAAGCGCTGGCCGACTTCGCCTTGGCCCACTGGGTCGGCCAGGCCAGCGACTGGGTGGAGAGGTTGATGTTCAGCTTGGCCAGGCTGGACTTGAGCAGCGTGACCACGACCTGCTCGTTCGAGTCACCCTGGGTGTAGGTCAGGGTCAGGTTCAGCGTCTTCTTGCCCGGCCCGTACCCGGCCTGGTGCAGCAGCTGGTCCGCCTTGGCCGGGTCGTAGTGATAGTTCGGCAGGTTGGTGAAGTGGCCGGGCAGGCCCGCCGGGACCAGCCCGCTGGGCGTGACCGCCGCACCCTGCAACGCCGCGACGATCCCGGGGTAGTTGATCCCGTAGGAGATGGCCTGGCGCACCGGCAGGGTCAGCGTGCGCGCGTTGAGCTGGCTGAGCAGGTTCTGGAAGGACGGCACGCTCATCGTGTGGATGCCCGCCTGGCCCTGGAACGACTTCCACAGCGCCGGGCTGATCTGCTCCACGAAGTCGACCTGCCCGGACCGCAGCAGCTGGGCGGCGGTGGTGTCCTGGGGCACCACCCGGTACACGACCTTCTTGTAGTGCGCACCGCTCCAGCCGCCCCAGTAGCCGGGGAAGGCCTTGAGGATTACCTCGAACTCCTGGCCCTTGTTCCAGGTCTGCAGCGTGTACGGGCCGGTGCCCGCGTCGTGCGGCGTGTTGAGCCACTTGGTCAGCGACCCCCCGCCTGCGGCCTGGGTGTCGTAGATGTACGCCGAGTAGGAGGCCGAGGCCTCGAGGTCCAGGGGCGAGGCGTACTTCAGGTGGAAGACCATCGTGTCGGGACTGGGCGCGCTGATGGTCTTGACCGCGTCCCAGACGTACCCGGCCCCGCCGCCCATCTTCTGCGTCCGCAGGATGGCCGCCGCCGCGGCCTGCGCGGTCATCAGCCGGCCCGTGTGGAAGTGCACTCCGTGCCGGAGGTGGAAGGTCCAGGACAGGCCGTTAGCCGAGGAGGACCAGCTGGTCGCGAGCTGCGGCTTGATCGTGTGCGTCGCGGCGTCGTAGCGCGTGAGTGTCTCGTACATGTTGCTCATCGCGAGGATGCCGTCGGAGTACTCGGTCGCGGGGTCCCAGCCGTCAACCATCACCGGGGCGGAGGTGTCGTAGGTGAACACCTGGTTGCCAGACTGCTTCTGGCTCGCCGGGTGCGAGGAGCCGCCGCAGGCGGCCAGCAGCACCAGCAGAGCGGAGCCGGATGCCAGCAGCCCGGCGCGGTGGGGCTTCATGCCTTTCCTCCGTGATCGTGTCGTTGGGGAGTACTGCTGCCGTGGTGGCTACGGAGCCGTGGGCCCGGCCTGGTGCGCCTGCGCCGCCGGGGGCGGCGGAGCAGGATGGTCCGGCAGGCCGCCGAGAGCACCGGCGGCCTTGGCCCGGATCCGGATCGCCGGGGAGGTGAGGTAAGCCAGCGGGATCTCCTCCCGCTCGACGATCCGCACCGTCGCGGGATCCGCCCCGGCCGCTACGGCCCGCTCGCGTGCCTCGTCGCATGCCTCATCGAGCGCGGCCTTCCTGCCGCCCGGTCCCACGTGGAAGATCCGGTCCACCTGGCCGCTGACCGAGGCGATCGCCGCCCCCACGGCATTGGCCGTGTCGAAATGCTCGGGCCTGATCACCTCGCTGACGCCCGGTATCCGGTCCGGCAGCAGGATGCTGCCGCCGCCGACCGCGACGAGCACGCAGTCGGCCCGGGAGGTCTTCATCCGGTCGATCGCGTCCGCCAGCATCACATCCGCCTGGGCCAGGGCACTGTCGAGCATCGCGCGGTGCCGGGCCGCCCGTCCAGGGTCGCCGAGTTGCGCCCGCCCGGCCGCGACCGCCCCGTCGGTCAGCGTGGGGGTCGCCCCGCCGAAGACGAGCGCCTCCTGCGGCAGCCGGTAGCCGACGCTGCGCGGGCCGATCCGGACGCCGGTGCCCGCCGCCGAGACCACGCTGCCGCCGCCGAGCGCGATGGTGACCAGGTCGGGCATCCGGAAGTTGGTGCGGATCCCGCCGATCTCGACTCCCTGCGACGACTCCCGCGGGAACCCGTTCACCAGGACGCCCACATCGGTGGACGTGCCGCCCACGTCGACGACCAGCGAGTCGCCGGTGCCGGTGAGGAAGGCCGCGCCGCGGACGCTGTTGGCCGGCCCGCTGCCGATCGTGAGGACCGGGTAGCGCAGGGCCTGATCCAGGCCCATCAGCGTGCCGTCGTTTTGTGCGAAGAACGTGGCCGGCCGCATCTGATGCGCGGCGAGCGAGTCGTGCATCGCGATGGCCACGTCGCGGGCCACCCCGGCCAGCGCCCCGTTCAGGATGGTGGCGTTCTCCCGCTCCAGCAGGCCGAGGGAGCCGATCTCATGACTGAGCGAGACGTGGACCTCGCCCAGCTCCCGCTTGACGATCTCGCTGGCCTCCAGTTCGTGCCGCGGCGAGACCGGGGCGAAGACGCTGGTGATGGCCACCCCGTCGGCGGTTCCCGCCACCTTGCCCAGGAACCGCGCGATGGCGTCGGTGTCCAGCGGGGCCAGATCCTGTCCATCAAATTCGATGCCGCCGTCCACGATCACCGCGCCGGCCGAGATGACGTCGGTGAGGTCCGGCGGCCAGCCGAACATGGGCCGGATGCTGTGCGTGGCCGGGCCGCCGATCCGGATCACCGCTACCCGGCGGAGTTTCCTGCGCTCCAGCACCGCGTTCGTCGCGTGCGTGGTGCCCAGCATGACGTGGGTGATCCGCTGCCGGTCCACGTCGGGGGCGCGGAGCACGGTGTCGATCGCGGTGGTGATCCCGCCGGTGATGTCCGGCGTCCCGGGCACCTTGGCCTTGGCGATCACCCGGTCGGCGCCGTCCATGATCACGGCGTCGGTATTGGTGCCGCCGACATCGATGCCGAGACGGCAGTCAGGAGCGGGCACCGGCGAGCTCCTCCACGGGCAGGTAGTCGAAGTCGTACCCGAACGCCCGGGGGCCGGTGAGCGCGATGCCGCCCTCGGTCCGCCAGACCGGGTCGCAGCCGAAGGCGATCGCTACCACCCGCTGGCCGTACTTGATCCGCTCGGTCGCGATCGCCTCCGCGGTCTCGCTGTCCAGGACCGAGATCAGGTCGGGCACCGAGGCGAGCACCCGGCCCCGCTCCAGCGCGACCAGGTTCTCGTTCTGCAGTTCCAGCCGGATCAGGCGGCCGGCGTCCTCACCCAGGCCCTCGATCACCACCGAGCCGCGGACGAAGCCACTGGTGGTGTGCCGCTCGACGTCGGAGACCCTCCCGGTAACCAGCCGGAACGCGCCAATTTCGGCAATCAGCGCGGCCACCGGGCTGTCCTGCGCCTTCATGACCGCCTCGCCGATCCGGATCGCCAGCGACACCGAGTTCCGCACCGTCGCATGGCGCGCCTGCGCGGCGGTGAGCGAGAACTCGGTGGACGAGGCGGCCCCGCCGAACTCGACTGCGGCCGCGCGTTCCAGCCGTTCCATCCAGTGCCCCGAAATGGCCTGGAAAACGATGAGGTTGCCACGCTCGTCGGTCATCACCGCCGGGCTCGGCGAGATCCCGGCCAGCTGCATCGTGACCTGCGGGATCTCCGGGAAGGCGCGGCCCATGCCGTCGGCGTCGACCAGGGGGAGTCCCATCCGTGCCGCCCAGGTGACCGGCAGCACCCCGTTCCCGCCGCCAATCTCGCCTGGCATCAGCGCGGCCACCCGGTGCCCGGTCAGGTGCTCCAGCTGATCGCGGAGACGTTCCCCCTCGTCGCCGTTCTCGATCTTTTCGATGCTGACGGTGGGGGCGCCGATTCC
>JAOPYP010000812.1 GCA_025964635.1 Actinomycetes bacterium
CCGGTCCCGCGCGGCGAGACCGGGGTGGACACCTACGCGCTGACCCACAACGAGACCTCCACCGGCGAGGCCATGCCGGTCCGCCGGGTACCAGGGGCCGATCCCGGGGCGCTGGTGATCGTGGACGCGACGAGCGGCGCGGGCGGCCTCCCGGTGGAGGCCGGCGAGTGTGACGTGTACTACTTTGCACCGCAGAAGTGCTTCGGTTCCGACGGCGGGCTGTGGCTCGCGCTGTTCTCCCCCGCGGCCCTGGACCGGGCCGCCGGGATCGCGGCGGGCGGCCGCTACATCCCCGAGTTCTTCTCGCTGCCCGGGGCCATCGACAACTCCGCCAAGCAGCAGACGTACAACACCCCCTCGGTGGCGACCCTGCTGCTGCTGGCCGACCAGGTCGAGTGGATGCTGGGCCAGGGCGGCCTGGACTGGGCCGTGGAACGGACCGCGGACTCCTCCTCGCGGCTGTACACCTGGGCCGAGAAGGCGCCCTACGCCACCCCGTTCGTCACCGACCCGGCGCAGCGGTCGCAGGTGGTGGGCACCATCGACTTCACCGGGAACGTCGACGCCGCGGCCGTGGCCGCGGCCCTGCGCGCGAACGGGATCGTGGATACCGAGCCGTACCGCAAGCTGGGCCGCAACCAGCTGCGGATCGGGATGTTCCCGGCCGTGGACCCGGCCGACGTGGAGGCGCTGACCGCCTGCATCGACTACGTGATCGAACGGCTCTAGGCCCGGGGCAGTCCCGCGGTCAGCGGACCACCGCGCCGATGAGCGCCCCCGCCACCAGGATCGCGAGCACCAGGGGGAGCAGCCAGTGGGGCGTCCGGTTCACATCAGGCAGCCTATGCCCGGGTCCTAGGTCCCGGGCACGGCAGAGACGCGCAGCGGCCAGCGGCCCAGGGCCTCGTACCGCGGCCGGTCGTGCGGGCGGCCGCCGGGCAGATGGCTGCGGATCAGGTAAATCTCCTCCGCGGTCCACGGCGTGCCCGCGTAGCCGGACAGGCGGTCCACCAGCGGCCGCACGTCGAGCGGGTCCCGGCACCGGGCCAGGGTCAGGTGCGGCCGGAAGGGCCGGCCCTCCTCCGCGGGGGGCGCGCCCGCCCGTCTCGCCCCGGCCGCGACCGACGCGGCGAGGGCGGCGAGTTCCCGCGGCTCACCCTGCACCCCGGTCCACAGCACCCGGGCCCGGGCCGCGGCGGGGAAGGCGCCCGCCCCGCCCAGCGAGACCGGGAGGCAGGAATGGCGGGCCGCGGCGCGCTCCAGCCGGGGCCCCAGCCGGGCGCTGACCGTCTCGTTGACCTCGCCGAGGAAGGCCAGCGTGAGATGCCACGCGTCGCGGCCAGTCCAGCGCAGCCCGGGCCACGACGGCCGGGCTGGCGCGACCGCATCGTCCAGCTCATCGGCCGCCTGCGCCGGCACGGCGACCGCGACGAACAGCCTCATAGCCCATTGGTAGCACCAGCCCGCCGGGCCGGCCGCACGCCGGGTTAAGAAACGCGTCAGGCGACCATGCGGGCCAGCGCGGCCGGGCGCAGGTAGTCCCGGGCCCCTACCCCGCGCCGCCGGGCCAGCAGCAGGCCGATGACGGCCGAGGCCGCCGCCGAGATGACCCCGCCGGCCAGCAGGCTCATCCGGGGCCCGAACTGTTCGGCGACCCAGCCGACCATAGGCGACCCGAGGGGCGCACCGCCCAGGAACACCAGCATGTAGAGCCCCATCACCCGGCCGCGCATGTCCGGCGCCGAGCCCAGCTGGACCGTGGAGTTGGCCGCCGTGTTCAGGGTCAGCAGGATGAGCCCGGTCGGCACCAGCATGGCCAGGAACAGCCAGAACGACGGCATCAGCGCGGTGAGCACTTCGAGCAGGCCGAACGTGAACGCGGCCGTGACGAGCAGCCGGAGCCCGGGCCTGCGGCGCCGGGCGGCGAGCAGCGCCCCGGCCAGCGCGCCCGCCGCGAACACCGCGGAGGCCACGCCGAACGCGGTGGCCCCGGTGTGGAAGACCTGCCGGGACATGAGCGCGTTGGTCACCTGGAAGTTCATCCCGAAGGTGGCCACGAAGAAGATCAGCACCATGGGCATCAGCAGCTGGGGCCGGGCGCGCACGTAAGCGAAGCCCTCGCGGAGCTGACCCCGCTGGCGGGGCACCGGCTCCACCGGATGCAGCTCGCCCGGCCGCATCAGCCTGAGGCTGGTGAGCACCGCGCCGTAGGAGGCCGCGTTGACGAAGAAGGCGGCCGGCGTGCCCACCGCGCCGATCACCAGGCCCGCGGCGGCCGGCCCGGCGATGCGGGCCAGGTTGAAGATCGCGCTGTTGAGCGCGATGGCGTTGGGCATGTCGGCCTGGCCGACCATCTCGGTGACAAACGCCTGCCGGGTCGGGTTGTCCACCACCGTGGCCAGGCCCAGCCCGAGGGCCAGCGCGTAGACCTGCCAGATCCGGACCGACCCGGTGATCGCGAGCACGCCCAGGATCAGTGCGAGCAGTCCCATCGCGGTCTGGGTCAGCATCAGGATGCGGCGCTTGGGGTAGCGGTCCGCGACGGCCCCGCCCCACGGGCTGGCCAGCATGGGCAGGAACTGCAGCCCGGTCGCGATGCCCAGCGCGGTGCCGCTGCCGTGGGTCAGCTGGAGCACCAGCCAGTCCTGGGCCACCCTCTGCATCCACGTGCCGCTGTTGGAGACGACCTGGCCGATCCCGAACAGCCGGTAGTTCCGGTTACCCAGGGACCTGAACGTCCGCAGCCCGGACCGCCGGTCCTGGACTGGCTCCGCGCTCAGGACTGGCTGAGCTTCTCCAGAATCGGCGCGGCCGCGCGCAGCGTCGCCCGCTCCTGCGGAGTCAGCTCGTTCAGCCGCCGGGCCAGCCAGGCGTCCCGGCGCCGCCGCGCCCTGGCCACCAGTTCCCGTCCCGCCGGGGTCACGGTCAGGACCACCTGCCGACGGTCGGAGGCATGCGCTGCCCGCGTGACGAGCTGCCACTCTTCCAGGGCCGCGATGACGCGCGTCATCGACGGCGGCTGAACCCGCTCGTGCCCGGCCAGCTCGCCCGGGCTCATCGCGCCGTGCTTCTCCAGCGTCGCCAGCGCGGCGAACTGGGTGTCCGAGAGCACGGGCTCCGCCTGGCCGGGCGCCGTCCGCTCGACCCGCAGCCGGCGGGCCAGCCGGCTCACGGAGATCCGTAGCCCTGTTGCCAGGCCCGCGTCGGCCCTGGTCCCCGAGGATGTCATTATCTTTAGCCTGAGTCATTACTTTTGCTAACGGTATGCGAGCCTGCGACATTCCGTCAAACCGTTAGCTCAGCGAACGGGTGGCACCCCAACGGGGCGTGGACCAAGTACACCACGCGGAAGCCGGTTAGCCTGGGTCAGGTGAGCAGGAAACTTCGGCCCGCGCCGCCGCCGCTCGAGGCCAATGACCAGCTCGTGACGGCGGTCATCACCGCCGCGTGGGCAATTGGGCTGATCAGTGTCCTGGTGCTGCGCGACAACCTCACCCCGGGCGAGCGCTGGTGGGTCTGGACGTGCGCGGTCGGGCTGTGCCTGGGCCTGTTCGGCCTGTGGTACGTGCCGCGGCTGAAGCGGGCCCGCGCGCGGCAGGCTCAGCGTCGCTCACAGGCCCGGAGCTGACCGCGGTCATCTCCCCGGTGGCCGGGCGGCCCGTGGTTCCAGGGGGCTAGTTGTGGTCGAGCGGCTCGAAGACCGTCTCCTCGACCAAGACGCCGGGCATGTCCACCATGTCGTAACCGAGTTCGTCGATCACCGGCAGCGGCTGCTCCGCGGTCGCCGCGGTCACGCCCTCGGAGTGCGCCCCGCAGCCATGATCCACGGAGACGACGCGGCCGTCGTCGGGCGCGTACTCGTTCGCGCACACACCGAACACCCGCCCCAGCGGGCCGCCCAGCCGCACGAAGAACCCGCACCCTGAGCACAGCCCGGGAGCGGCGCTGGCCAGCGGGGTCTTGGGACCGTGCTCACTGGTGTACCAGCGCAGCGCGGTGTCATCCCGGCCGATCGCCGACAGGATCCGGGCCCGGGGCGGCCGGTCCTCGATGCTCTCCGTGGTGGTGTCATCGGCCCCGGCGGCCACCGTCACGGCAGCCACGCCGACCAGGTCTTCCGTTGCGGCGTCTATCAGGTCATCCGGGCCGTCGGCGAGCGGCTCGGCGGACGGGACCGGGACCAGGTCCTCGGGTTCAGTCCCGGGCATGGCCCAGGCCGTCTCGCCCCAGTCGGCGACCCCGTCGTCCCCTTCCAGCGAGGCGGCCGGCACCAGCCGGGCGTCATCCGGCGGCGCCGGGAGCAGGTCCCCCACCCCCAGGTCGCCGGGCAGCAGCCGTTCCCGCCAGGGCACCCAGTCCGGGGCGAGGATCGCGTCCGGCCCCGGGACCAGCAGACTCTCGTCAACGGTCACGTTCCTGGCCCGGGAGGCCCGGGCCACGGTCACCGCCCAGCACCAGCCGCGGTAGGCGGGATCGAGGCAGCCGAACCGGTGCGTCACCACCCGGTCGCCGTCGGCCGTGACGCCGAGATGCTCGCCCACACCGGCGGCACCCGCCATCTCCTCGGCCGCGCTGCGCGCCAGGCCAACCGCCTGCGCGCAGGCGTCATCCGGTTCCTTGCTCCGTGCACGCCCAGGGCTCACGGTGAGCAATTGTCCCCCATTCACGCACCCGCTGTGCGTCAGAAAACATACTGGCCCGGCGAAGTCCGGCCCGTCGGGGTCGTTGGCCCTCTGAGAACGCAGAATACTGGGAGCATGGGACTGTCCGGTGCGCGGCCGCAGGCGAGGCGAGCAGCCGGCGGCTTCGCGTCCGGACTGCGCTCGACCGGGCGGGCCGGGGCGTCCACGGCCCGGGGTACCGGCCGGGTCATCCGGCGGATGACGCAGGCCTCCGGGGCCGGGCGGACCGGCCTGGACCGGGTCATCGAGCTGACCGCGGCGGGCGCGGCGGCCGACGCGTTCGTAGCGGTGGCGCTGGCCGGGACGCTGTTCTTCAGCACCTCGGTGGACCAGGCGCGGGGCCGGATCGCGCTGACCCTGCTCATCACGATGGCGCCGTTCGCCGTGCTGGCCCCGTTCATCGGGCCGATGCTGGACCGGGTCCGGGACGGGCGCCGGTACATCATGATCGGCACCCTGCTGGCCCGTGGCCTGCTCTGCTGGGGGATGGCGGGCGCGGTCCAGCACAGCGACACCGTGACCCTGCTGCCGGCCGCGTTCGGTGTGCTGGTTCTGCAGAAGGCCTACGGGGTGACCCGCAGCTCGGTCACGCCCCGGGTGCTCCCGGCCAGCATCACCCTGGTGTCGGCCAACGCGCGGATCTCGCTCGCGGCCCTCGTCGCATCCACCGTGGGGGTCGGCGCGGCGGGCGCGGTCTCGTTGCTGGCCGGCGGCGGCACCACGGGGGCGACCTGGGCGCTGCGGGTCGGCACCCTGGTCTACCTGGGTGCCATCGCGCTCGGCATCAGGCTGCCCACCCGGGTGGACCAGCAGCAGCCGGCGCCGGCCGGAGCCGGGGACGCGGCCCCGGGGCCCGCCCCGGGCGCGGCCGGTCCCGGACCCGCCGCCGCCGGGAGCGCACCGGGTGCGGCAACGATCCCGCAGGACACCATCCGCGG
>JAOPYP010000044.1 GCA_025964635.1 Actinomycetes bacterium
GGTCCAGGGCGGCGGGCCGGACGTCCAGGACGGCGGGCCGGACAGGCCCGCGGCCCGCGGCAGCAGCCCGGCGGCGCCCCGGGCGGCATCCACCGACGTGATGCTCGAAACGGTCGACGTGGTCCGCGAGTTCGGCGGGGTGCGGGCGGTGGACGGAGTGTCGTTCCAGGTCCGGAAGGGCACCCTGACCGGGCTGATCGGGCCGAACGGGGCCGGGAAGTCCACGCTGCTGGCCATGCTGGCCGGGACCCTCCCGGTGACGTCGGGCCAGATCCTCTACCAGGGCCGCGACGTGACCGGGACGCCGGCGTTCCGGCGGGCCCGGCTGGGGCTGGTCCGCACCTTCCAGCTGGCCAGCGAGTTCAAGCGGCTGACTGTCATGGAAAATCTGCTGTCCGCGGTTCCCGGCAACCGGGGGGACACCTTCCGTGGATCCCTGCTCGGGAAGCGGTACTGGCAGGCTGACGAGACGGCGGCGATCGCCCGGGCCGAAGCCGTCCTCCAGCGCTTTGGCCTGGAGCAGTTCGCCAACCACTACGCCGGTGACCTGAGCGGCGGCCAGCGCAGGCTGGTCGAGATCATGCGGGCGCTGATGGCCGAGCCGGCCACGCTGCTCCTCGATGAGCCGATGGCGGGCGTCCACCCGAACCTGGCCCGGCGCATCGGCAACGAGCTGGTGGCGCTCTGCGAGGAGGGGATGACGATCCTCATGGTGGAACACGAACTGGCCATCATGGACGAGTTCTGCGATCCGGTCGTGGTGATGGCCGAGGGCGCGGTCCTGGCCGAGGGAACGATGGAGCAGCTGCGGGGCCGCAGCGAGGTCGTGGAGGCCTACCTTGTCGGCTGAGCTAGCCCTGACCGGTCTCCCGCTGCGCGCCGGGAAGGTCACCGCCGGCTACGGCGGGGACCCGGTGATCCGGGACATCACGCTGAGCGTGGACCCGGGTGAGGTGGTCTCCCTGGTCGGCCCCAACGGGTCGGGCAAGAGCACGCTGCTCAAGAGCCTGGCCGGCGTGGTGCACGTGTCGTCCGGCACGGTGAAGGTGGGTGACCGCGACCTCACCAATTCAGCGCCGGAAGACATCGCCCGGGCGGCCGTCGGCTACGTGCCCCAGGTGGACGACGTGTTCAGCCCGCTCAGCGTCAAGGAGAACCTCGAGATGGGCGGCTACCTGCTGCGCCGGCCGCAGGTGGCGGAGCGCGTCGAGCGGGTGCTGGCCATCTTCCCCCGGCTGGGCGGCATGCTCGGCCGCAGTGCCGGGAAGCTCAGCGGCGGCGAGCGCAAGATGCTGGCCATGGGCCGGGTGCTCATGCTCGACCCGGGCCTGTTCCTGCTCGACGAGCCGACCGCCAACCTCGCTCCCATGGTCGCCACCGCGCTGCTCACTGAGCACGTCCGCCAGCTGGCGGAGAGCGGGGCGGCGGTGCTCATCGTCGAGCAGCGGGCCAAGGCGGTCCTGGCCATCTCCGACCGCTCCTATGTACTTGGCGGCGGCGAGGTGCGGATGGAGGGAACCCCGGCCGAGCTGTCCGGCCGCCCCGACTTCGTGGAATCCTTCCTGGGCGGCCGGGGGGCCGCCGCTGCCCCGTCCGGGGACGCCTGACCTGATCAGGCTGGCGTGATCAGGCTGGCGTGTCGCGGGTGAGGTGATCAGGCCCTCCGCCGCGATGCCGGCCGCGCGGGCCTCAGCCGCAGGTGGCTGCCGCCCGTCGCTGCCCCGGCGTAGCATCGATTGACATGGCGGATCACGGCGGCACGGCCGAGGCGGGGACCGGCGGTGCGCCCGCGGAGGGGCCTGCCGCCCGGTACCTCCAGGTGCAGACGACCACTGACTCCCGGGCCGAGGCCGTCGAGCTGGGCCGCGACGCGGTGCAGGCCCGGCTGGCGGCCTGCGCCCAGGTCACCGGCCCGGTGCTGAGCAGCTACTGGTGGGAAGGCGATCTCGAGCGGGCCGAGGAGTGGACGCTGCTGCTGAAGCTGCCCGCCGCGCGCTACCAGGAGCTCGCGGACTTCCTGGCCCGGCGGCACAGCTACGACGAGCCCGAGATCGTCGCGACGCCGATCGTGGCCGGATCCGCGGCTTATCTAAGCTGGATGGAGGAAGTAACTCAGCCGCAGTGACCGTGGGGAGGTCTGCCGTGCGCACTCCTGACGAGGACGGGCTCTTCGGTCCCGGCTCGGTGACCTGGCGGATCATGGCCCGGCCGGAGATCTTCGTGGGCGGATTCCGGGCCGCGTACCTGCAGGCCCTGCACCCCCGGGTGATGCGCGGCACCTGGCAGCACACCGCGTTCGCGGACCGGGATCAGGCGTGGGGCCGTTTCCTGCGGACGGCCGAGTTCGTCCGGGTCCGGACCTACGGCAGCCTGGCCGAGGTCGAGCGGGCCGGGCGCCGGGTCCGGAAGATCCACGCGTCACTGACCGGGGTGGATAGCGACGGGACCCGGTTCCGGCTGGACGAGCCCGAGCTGCTGCTGTGGGTGCACTGCGCGGAGGTCTCGTCCTATCTCGACGTGGCCCGGCGCGGCGGGATGCCGCTCTCGGTCGCGGACGCCGACGCCTTCGTGGCCGAGCAGCAGCGCGCCGCGGCGGTGGTCGGCCTGGACCCGGCGCAGGTGCCCGGCTGCGCCGCGGACCTGGAGGCGCACATCACCGCGATGCGCCCCCGGCTCCGCGTCACCCCCGAGGCCAGGCAGGCCATGCTCCGGTCGGTCAACGTCCGCGTGCCCGCGGCGCAGCTGCCGCTCAAGCTGGCCGTGCCGTCGATTGGGGCCCTGGCCTTCGCGTCCCTGCCGCGCTGGGCCCGCCGGATGTACGGCACACCGGGTGCCGTGGTCACCGACCTGGCCGCCACGGCGGCGCTTCGGGCCTTCCACGAAGGGGTCGCCCGGCTGCCCGGGGGCCTGCTCCGCGCCGCCGCCTGACCCACGGCCGCCTGGCGCTCAGTGCGCGGGGACCGGCGGCGCGTTCCACATGAGCACGACCGGCTGGTCGTGCTCGGTGCCCAGGGTGGACAGGGTCCCGGTGTCGAGCCGCAGCAGGCGGCCGTCGTCCGGCGGGAGGCCGAGCCACCGCGCCGCCAGGATCCGCAGGAAGTGCGCGTGGGAGACGACGACCACGTCCCCCTCGGCCAGCAGCGGCCGCAGCCGGGCCAGCACGGCGTCCGCGCGCGCCCCGACCTGCTCCACGGGTTCCCCGGGGTGACCGGCGTCGCCGGGAATCACCCCGTCCCGCCACAGGTACCAGCCGGGGCGCTGCTCCCTGATCTGGGGCGTGGTCATGCCCTCGTAGCCGCCGTAGTCCCACTCCTGCAGATCGGGGTCGGGCGTGGCGTTCAGCCCGGCCAGCTCCGCGGTCCGCACCGCGCGCTGCGCCGGGCTGGTGAACGCGGCCCGGATCGGCCGGCCGGCCAGCACCGGGGCCAGCGACTTGGCGGCCGCCTCACCTTCCGGCGTGAGTGGGATGTCCGTCCGCCCGGTGTGCCGCCCGGACTTGCTCCACTCCGTCTGGCCGTGCCGGAGCAGGATCAGTTCTCCCATAGGGCTCATCTTCGCTGACCCGGCCGCGGACCGGGCACCCGCCGCCCGATCTGGCGCACCCGCCGCCCGGAACGGCCGCGCGGAACCAGTTGACCCGCATCTCTTTCACATGTAAGTTTTTCCTAACAGGTGAAAGAAAGAGGCCAGGGAGTGACGCTGACCAGTGATGAGCTGCTTACCGTGCTCAGCGCGGTGGCGAACCCGCACCGGCTGCGGATCGTCGCCGAGCTGCGGGACGGCCGGGTCCACGTCAGCGAGCTGGCCCGGCGGCTCGGCATGTCCCGGCCGCTGCTCTACATGCACCTGGACAAGCTGGAGAAGGCGGGCCTGGTGGCCGGCCGGCTCGAGCTGTCGGAGGACGGCAAGGCCATGAAGTACTTCGAGCTGGCCCCGTTCGACCTGCACCTCAACGCGGAAACGATCATCTCGGCCCTGCGTGACGGCAGCGGCGCGGAAGGGGACGGCGTGGACACCCAAGAAACTGACCCGGAAGGACACCTGAGATGACCGCGATGCATGTGGCCGCGCTGACCAGCAGTGCGGAAGCAGGGATCCTCATCGGCCTGGGCATCCCGTTCTGCATCTGCGCGGCGGCCGCCATCATCGTCTGGGCCTACTTCCGGCTGCAGGCGCACCGCGCCGACGCGGTGGCGATGGCCGAGTACCGCAAGCTGGCCGAGGAGGCCGTGGCCAACCAGCAGGAGCTGCGGACCGAGCTGGCCAAGCTGGCTGAGCACGTCCGGGCGGTCGAGCAGCTGATGCGGGACGTGGGATGAGCACTCACGACGGCGGCCCGGCCGGCCCGAACGGGGGCCCGGCCGGCGGGGCGGCCTTCCCCCGGCTGAGGCTCTACCGCAACCCGCTGCGGCTGGCCGTGTCCGGCAGCCCCTGGCGCGCCGCCGCCTTCCTGGCCGCGTACGTCTTCGTTGCAGGCTGGCTGTTGTTCGCGATTGCCTTCACCACGACGGTGACCGCCGCCGTCTTCATGATCACGCTGGCCGGGATCCCGCTGCTGGTCGCGGCGTCCGGAGTGCTGCGCGGCTGCGCCAGCGCTGAGCGCGTCCGGCTGCGGCAGGTGCTGGCCGGGCCGGTCCGGGGCGGCTACCGCCCGGTGACCCGGCCGGGCATCATGGCGCAGGTCAGGACCCGCTGGCGGGACCCGTCCACCTGGCGTGACCTGGCTTACCTCATCGGGCTCTGGCCGCCGTTGCTGGCCCTGGACCTGAGCGTGCTCACCGTCTGGCTGACGCTGCTCGCCGGCGTGACCCTGCCGGCCTGGTACTGGGCGCCCCGCGGCAACGCCGGCGTGGGCTACGTCAACGGTGCGCCGGTGCACGGCGTGGCGCTCGGCTATTTCCCGAATGGCCCGCACGGGGCCGGCGGCTGGGGTCTCTACGTGGACACGCTGCCCAGGGCGCTGCTGGCCGCGGCCGTCTTCCTGGTCGCGTTCCTGCTGTTCAACTACGTGCTCGTGCTCACGGCCCGCGCCCATGCCCGGGTCGCCCGCGCGCTGCTGCGTGCTCCCGGTGACCCGCTCGCCCCGGCGAAGGAGGTGCTCGCCCGCCCGGGCCCGCTGGGCCCCCTGCACGCTGCCCGCTAAGACCAGCTCGCTAAGACCAGCTCGCTAAGACCAGCCAGGTAGAACAGCGCCCCCGCCCACGAGGGATCAGCTCGCAGGCGAGGGCTCACAGACTCACGCACCGTCCTCGAGAGAAGGCCCTGATGCGCCAGCTGTCTAGTTCAGTATTGCCCGAAACCGGACCGCACCGCGAGCAACCGCGCCGGTCCCGCGCCCCGGTCGTCGAGCGGGTCGCGGGCTGGAGCACCCGGCACCGCAAGACCGCCGTCTTCGGCTGGCTCTTCCTGGTCGCGGCGGTATTCATGGCCGGGCACCTGCTGCCCGCCACGAACGTGCCGGCCTACGACGCCGGCCAGTCAGGCCAGGCCCAGCAGACCCTGCAGCGCCTCGGAGTGGTCACCCCGCCGCAGGAGAACGTGCTGATCCAGACCAGGGGCACCGGCCGGCTCGGCGCGGACCCGCAGATGCGCCAGGCCGTCCGGCAGGTGATCACCGCGCTGTCCGCCCTCCCGCACTCCGCCCGGGACATCCGCTCACCCCTCGGTCCCGGCCACGCTGGGCTCGTGGCCGGGGATGGCCGCAGCGCTCTGGTCACCTTCCACGTCCCCGGAAATGCCCGCAACGAAGACCAGGCCGTGGCAGCGGCCCAGCGCGCGGTGGCCGGCATCCAGGCTCGTCATCCCGGCCTGCGGATCCAGGAGGCGGGTGACGCGAGCTACGGGCAGGCCATCAACTCAGTCCTGGCCCGGGGCTTCCGCAGCGCCGAAGCGACGTCGGTGCCCATCACGCTCGTCCTGCTGCTGCTCGTGTTCGGCGCCCTGGTCGCGGCGGGTATCCCGCTGCTGCTCGCGCTCACGTCGGTGATCACCGCGCTGTCCCTGCTGACGATCTTGAGCCGGTGGCTGCCGGTCGGGTCGAGCACCTCCGAGGTGGTGCTGATCATCGGGATGGCGGTCGGTGTCGATTACTCGCTGTTCTACCTGCGCCGCGAGCGAGAGGAGCGCACCGCGGGGCATTCCACCGCCGAGGCCCTGCGGATCGCCGCAGCCACCTCGGGGCGCGCGATCGTGGTGTCGGGCCTGACGGTCATGGTCGCCCTGGCCGGGCTGTTCCTCACCGGCTACGACGTGTTCACCGGCGTCGCGTTCGGCACGATTGCCGTGGTCGGCGTGGCCGTGCTCGGCTCACTGACCGTGGTGCCCGCGTTGCTGTCCTGGCTGGGGGTGAGGGCGGACCGGGGCCGGGTCCCGTTCCTGGGCCGCAGGCGGACCGCGGCCCGCCCGTCGCGGGCGTGGGCCGCCCTGGTGCGCCGGGTAGCACGGCATCCCGTCGTGTGGGGCGGCGCGGCCGCGATCGCGCTGCTCGCCCTGGCCGCGCCGGCCGCCGGCATGCGGCTTGGCAGCCCGGCGGTCGACCTGCCGGCCAGTTCCCCGGTCCTCCAGACGATGAACAGGATCTCCGGCGCGTTCCCGCAGACCCCGTCACCCGCGGAGGTGGTCGTGACCGGCAGGCATGCCACCGGCCCGGCGATGCGGGACGCAATCATCGCGCTGAAAGCCCGGGCATCCGCGGAGGGCCCGGGCGGCCCGATCCGCGAGCCGATCACCGCCACTCCAGTGGCAGGCGGCCGGGCCCTGATCGTCAACGTCCCGCTGGCCGGAAACGGCACCAGTTCCGTGTCGGACCATGCCCTGCTGACCCTGCGCAACCAGGTCCTGCCCAGCACCCTGGGCCGGGTGAACGGGATCAGCTACGCCGTGACGGGGAACACCGCGGGCAACTACGACGACATGACGGCGTTGCATTCCCGCACCGCGGTGGTGTTCGCCTTCGTGGTCGTGCTCGCGTTCCTGCTGCTCCTGGGGGCGTTCCGCTCGGTCGCCATCCCGCTGATCTCGATCGCGCTGAACCTGCTCTCGGTGGGCGCGGCATACGGGCTGATCACGCTGATCTTTCAGGATGGCCGGCTGCAGGGGCTCCTCGGCTACACGTCCTTCGGCGGGATCATCCCGTGGATCCCGCTGTTCATGTTCGTGCTCCTGTTCGGGCTCAGCATGGACTATCACGTGTTCATCCTGAGCCGGATCCGGGAGCTGCATGCGCGCGGGGCCAGCACCAGGGACGCGGTCGTGGGCGGCATCTCGAGCAGTGCCGGCGTGGTGACGAGCGCGGCTCTCATCATGGTGGCCGTGTTCTCCGTCCTGGCCACACTGCCCATCGTCGATACCAAGACGCTCGGCGTGGGGCTGGCCGCGGCGGTGCTGATCGACGCCACCGTGGTCCGCGGCATCCTGCTGCCCGCCTGCCTGGCCCTGCTCGGCAAGCGCAGCTGGTACCTGCCGCGCTGGCTGGGCTGGCTGCCGGGCGGAGCGCGGGCGGACGAAGGAGCCCGGGCAGGCGGCGGAGCACCCGCCGTTCCGGTCGCGCCGGCCGGCCAGGCCCCCATCCCGCCGATCAGCTGAGAGGACGGATCATGTCCCGCGCGCTGAACTCTGCCCGGCTAGCCCGGCTGGCCCGGCCCGCGGACGGGGTCCGGCCGGCCGGGCAGCGAGGCGGCCAGGTCGGCCAGGGCCCGGGCGGTGGGCAGCGACGTGTCCACCGCCTGGGCCCGGGGTGTCTCCTCGCCGCGGAGCACCGCCCCGATGTGCCGGATGGCCGGGCTGAAGGGCAGGTCGCGGGGCGCGGCGGCGAAGCTGCGGGGCTCCGACCGGCCCGCGATGACCTGGAACAGGTCGGCCGGACCGGGATGGAACGGGTTGGTGATCCTGATCTGCCCGCCGGTGCCGTCCAGCGTGGAGAACGTGTCGAGCTGGCGGGCCATCCCGCAGGACAGCTGCAGCCGCCGGCCGCCCGGGTAGCCCAGCACCCCCCAGGTGTCCACGTCCACCCCCTGCCCGCCCCAGGTGGCCCGGGCCCACGCGGTCTCGTGCTCCGGGCCGAAGAACTCCTGGGCCAGCCGGACCGGATAGCAGCCGACGTCGTTGAGCGCCCCGCCCTGCAGGTCCGGCGAGTAGCGGATGTTGGCCGGGTTGCTCAGCGCGAAGTGGAAACCGGACCTGATCTCGACCAGTTCGCCGATCGCGCCGCCGGTGACCAGATCCCTGATCCGCTGCATCTGGGCCTGGAACGGGAAGACGAACGCCTCCCAGAGCAGTGTGCCGGTCCGCCGCGCCACCTCCAGCACCCGCTCGGTGTCGGGGAGCGTGCCGCACAGCGGTTTCTCGCACAGCACCGGCTTCCCGGCCTGCAGCGCGCGGATGGTCCACTCGGCGTGCAGGGCGTTGGGCAGCGGGAGGTACAGCGCGTCGATTTCCGGGTCCTCGATCAGGGCCTGGTACCCGTGCACCGCCCGGTCCACGCCGTGGTCCCGGGCCCACTTCCCGGCCCGCTCCGCGTCCCGGCCGGCCACCGCGGCCGCCACGTCGCCGGCCTGCCGGAGCCCGGGCAGGAACGAAGCCCGCGCGATGTTGGCCGTGCCGATGATGCCCCAGCGCACCCGTCCGTCCGGCGTCATCAGTTGCCCCGCTCCCCGTCCAGTGGCTCCGCGTCCAGCGGCTCCCCGTCCAGCGGCAGGCTGACCCAGCGCCGCTCGTGATGCGAGATCTCCACCGCGTTGATCACCTCCTGGACCCACAGCCCGTCCGTGAAGCTGCCCTCGTTGCCTGGGATCTCGCCGAGCACCTCGCTGGCGAAGTTCGCGGTCAGGTTGGCGTAGTACAGGGTCCGCCACGACTCGCGCGGGCTGCCGCCCGGCGGATAGTACTCGGCCGGGACCTCGATCTCGCGGAACTCCACGTCGTCGGGCTGGGCGGTCTTGAGCGTCTCGCAGATGCCGAACTCCTCGACCAGGCGCGCGATCGCGGCGCCCTCACTGCCGTACACCCGCACCTCGATGCCCGGGTAGTTGCCGACGGTGACGAAGCTGCTCTGCACGGAGCACAGCGCCCCGCTCGCGAACTCGCCGATGAAGATGTCCGCGTCGTCGATGTTGACCCGGTCCATCAGCCCGGTCTCAGCGACCAGCCGCTCCGGGATGAAGTTGCGCAGCACGCCGACGACCGAGGTCAGGTCGGATTCCATCAGCCAGTGGCCGATGTCGATCACCGGGGCGCCGTAGCCCTCCAGCGACGCCACCCGGATCGGGCCGCCGCCGCCGCGTTCCCGGTTGCGCAGCGGGACCTGCGGGCTGAGCCACTGCGAGTTCTGCTCGTAGGCGTTGTAGATGAACGGCGTGCCCAGGTCCCCGCGGCTGATCATGTCCTTCAGGTACCGGACCGCCGGGCTGTACCGGAACGTGAAGCCCACCTTGGTCTTCAGGCCCTTCGCGCGGGCCAGTTCCGCCACCCGGCGCACGTCGTGGTGATCATGAGCAACCGGCTTCTCGCTGAGCACGTGCTTGCCGGCCTCGATCGCGGCCAGGTTGATCCCGAAGTGCTCGCTGTCCCGGGTGACCACGTCGACGATGTCGATGTCGTCGCGGCTGATCAGATCACGGTAGTCGGTCACGGCCACGGCCCCGTAGCGCCCGGCCGCCTCGGCGGCCCGGCCGGCGTCTGTGTCGCAGACCGCGACGATCCGGCAGCGCCCGTCGCGGGCCCAGCCGGGCAGGTGCGCCCAGTTGGCCCACCGGCCGAGGCCGACCACCCCGATTCCGAGCCGATCTCCTGTCATGCCTGTGGCCTCCTGACCTCGTCGTGCCGCCAGCAGCGGGCCAGCTGGCCGGGCCCGCCGGTCTCGATGCGCCCGCCGCTGCCGGTGAGCCCGCTGGTCCCGGTGAGCCCGCTGGTCTCGAGGAGTTCGGTGTCCCAGGTCCGGCACTTGCCGAGCACGTGCGGGCAGCGCTCCGCGAACCGGCAGCCGTCCGGCACGTCGATCAGGCTCGGCGGGGACCCGGGGATGCTGCGCAGCAGCCCGCGCTCCCCGGCCTGCGGCAGCGCGTCCAGCAGGGCCTGGGTGTAGGGATGCGCCGGGTGGGTGATGACGTCGGCGGCACGCCCTTCCTCGACGACCTGGCCCGCGTACATCACGATGATCCGGTCGCAGACCTCGCTGATCACCGCGAGGTCGTGGCTGACCAGGATCATGCTCATGCCCGTGTCCTCCTGCAGTTCCAGCAGCAGGCTGAGGATCTGGTCCTGGATGATGACGTCGAGCGAGGTGGTCGGCTCGTCGGCGAGCAGCAGCCGGGGGGAGGACGCCAGCGCGATCGCGATCACCGCGCGCTGCAGCATGCCGCCGCTGAACTGGAACGGGTAGTCCCGCATCCGCCGGGCCGGGGCGGGGATGCCCACCCGCTCCAGCAGGCCGATGGCCTGGGACCGGGCCTGCGCCCGGGTCAGGGAGGCGTGCGCGTTCACCGCCTCGAGCAGCTGGTCGCCCACGGTCAGCACCGGGTTGAGCGCGGTCATGGAGTCCTGGAAGATCATCGCCAGCTGGGCGCCGCGCAGCGCCTGCAGCTCGGGCTGGCGCGCAGTGAGGATGTTCCGGCCGCCGTGCGGGTGGTAGATGACCTCGCCGCTGACGTGTGCGGTGCTGGCCGGCATCAGGCCCACGATGGACCGGCAGGTCGCCGATTTCCCGCTGCCGCTTTCCCCGACGATGCCGAGCACCTCGGCCTCGCCCAGGGTGAATGACACCCCGTCCACCGCGCGCACCACCCCGTGCCGGGTGGACAGGTAGCTGCGCAGGTCCCGGACGGTGAGCAGCGGTCCTCCGGCGGCCATCACCGCTCCCCGGTCCGGAGCAGGTCGGCCAGGCCGTCCCCGACCAGGCTGAACGCGATCCCGACGAAGACCACGGCCAGGCCCGGCATGGTCGCCAGCCACCACGAGGTCAGCAGGTAGTTCTGCCCCTCCGAGATCATCGTGCCCCACTCGGGGGATGGCGGCTGGGCGCCGAGCCCCAGGAAGCCCAGGGACGCGGCCAGGATGATGTTGCCGACCGCGTCCACCATCGAGAAGATGATCACTGCGGACGCGGTGTTGGGCAGGATGTGCCGGAACATGATGCGCAGCCGGCCGTAGCCCAGGGCCCGCGCGGCCAGCACGTACTGCTGCCGCTTGGCCACCACCGCCTGGGCGCGCATGATCCGCGCGTAGGCTACCCAGCTGGTGATCCAGATGGCCACGAACATGTTGAGGATGCTGGGCCCGAGCATGGCCACGATCGCGATGATCAGGACCAGGAACGGGAACGCGAAGAACAGGTCGACCAGCCGCATCAGCACGCTGTCGATGCGGCCACCCAGGTAGCCGGCGACCAGGCCGATGATGGTGCCGCCCACCAGGGTGACGATGGTCGCCCCGAACGCGATGGCCAGGTCGATGCGGGCGCCGTACAGGATGCGGGCCAGCACGTCCCGGCCGAACTGGTCGGTGCCGAGCGCGTGGCCCGGGGTCAGGGGGGGCGCCAGTGGATGCAGCACGTCGATGGTGGTGGGGGACTGGCTGACCAGGACGGGCGCCAGTACCGCCGCGGCCACCGCGAGGACCAGCATGGCCAGCCCGATGTACAGCGGCAGCCGCCGGCGGGTGGCGCTGCGCCGGCGTCCTGCGGCCCGCGTTGCCATCCGCATCAGCTGCTCGGACGGGGTGGCCGCCCACATCGTGCTCACGCGCCCGCCTCCTGGCCGACCCGGGGATCCAGCGCGGCCTGCACGATGTCGGCGAGCAGGTTGATGGCCACGATGAGCACGGCGAACAACAGGGTGACGCCCTGCACCACCGGGTAGTCCCGGTCGGCCACCGAATTGACCAGCAGGCTGCCCAGGCCGGGCAGCGAGAACACGTTCTCGACCAGGACCGTGCCGCTGATCAGGTAGGCGAGGTTGACGCCGAACACGGCCACGACGGCGAGGATCGCGTTGCGGAACACGTGCCGCCGCAGCACCCGGCGCCAGCGGATGCCCTTCATCCGGGCGGTGTCCACGAACTCCGCCTGCAGGGTCGCGATGGTCGCCGCGCGCAGGCTGCGGACCAGCACGGTGGAGAAGCCGAGGGCGATGGTCAGGGCGGGCAGGAACAGGTAGTACAGGTGCTGGGCGAAGCCGCCACCGAACCCGCTGATCGGGAACGCGTGCAGGTGCACGCTGAACACGAGGAGCAGGATGATGCCCAGCCAGAAGCCCGGCATCGCGAAGCTCACCGTGAACAGGATCCGGGAGGACTGGTCGATTACCCCGCCGCGGCGCAGCCCGGCGGCGAACCCGATCGGGAACGAGATCAGCGCGGCCAGCACCGCGCTGTAGATGACCAGGAAGACCGTGGGCGCGATGTGCTGGACGATGACGGTGGTGGCCGGCTGGCCGTAGAAGAACGAGAAGCCCAGGTTGCCCTGGAACAGGTGGCCCAGGAACAGCCCGTACTGGGACCAGATCGGGCGGTTGAGGCCCAGCGTGTTGTCGATGGCCGCGGCCCGGGCCGGGGTGTAGCTGGTGCCCAGGATGGCCACGGCCGGGTTGCCGGGCAGCAGGCGGAGCAGGAAGAACGTCACCAGCGTGATGCCGAACAGCACAATGACCAGATGGCCGCATCGCTGCGGGAGCGAACTGAAGCGGCTCACGCGGTACTCCCTCGTCATCGGTCTGGCCCGTGCCGGGCGGCCTCGGGGGAAAGCCGCCCGGCACGAGACTGGCGGGGATCAGTGGGCGGACACGGTGAGGTTTTCCAGTGACAGGTCGTAGCTGCCGAGCGGGGACACGTGGAAGCCGTGCACCCAGCCGCCGACGCCGTAGCGGTAGGGGCTGTAGTCCAGCACGACGAACGGCGACTGCTGGTAGACCGCCTGCTGGATCTGGCTGTACAGCTGCTGGCGCTTGGCCGCGGAACGCTCGCTGCGGGCCGCCGCGACGGCCTGGATGACCTGCTTGTCGCACCAGTAGCTGGCGAAGGCGTTGGCCCCGCCGGTGCAGTCGGCCCCGAACGTGGCGACCTCATCCGGGTCGATGATGTCGTTGGTCCAGTACCGCTCGCCCATCTGCGAATGACCGCCGTCTTCCTTGCTGTAGGCGGTGGTCAGCTCGTAGGACTGGATGCTGACGTTGATGCCCACCGCGGCCAGTTCCGACTTCAGCACGACCGCCTCGGCCTGGCCCGCCACGTCCCCGCTGACCGTGATGAGGAAGGTCGAGAAGCCGTGCGGGTAGCCCGCCTGGGTGAGCAGCTGCTTGGCCTTGGCCGGGTTGTAGGGGTACGGCGACAGTGAGCTGTCGTAGTACTGCATCTTGTAGGGCATGAACGAGGCGCCCGGGGTGGCGTGGCCCTGGTAGGCCAGCTTGACCAGGGCCTTGCGGTCGATCGCGTAATTCAGTGCCTGCCTGACCAGTGCCTTCTTGAACGGCGCGAAATGCTCGTCCAGCTCGATGAAGTCCACCCGGGTGGACGGGAAGAGCTGGACGCTCAGCCCCGGGGTCTTGTCGATCTGGGTGATCAGGTTGCCGGGGGGATTCTCGATGATGTCGGCTTTCTTGCTCTCCAGCATCAGCACCCGGGTGTTGTCGTTCGGCACGATCAGGTAACGGACCTTCTGGACCTTGGGCTTGGTCCCGTAGAAGTGCGGGTTGCGGGCCAGGTCCACCTCGCTGTCCGCCTTGAACGAGGTGATCATGAACGGCCCGCTGCCCACCGGGTGCTGGAAGAACGCCGCGCCCTGCGCCTTCACCAGCTTCTCCGGCACCACCGAGTACGCGTACATGGCCAGGTCGGCCAGCAGCGGCGTGTGCGGCTGGGACAGGGTGACCACGACCGTGTGGGCGCTGGTGGCGGCGACGGTCTTGACCGCGGTCAGCAGGAAGCCCCAGCCGCCGGCGAACTTCCTCGACCGGTCGATGGAGTAGACGACGTCGGCGGCGGTCACGGGACTGCCGTTAGAGAACTTGGCGTCGGTCCGCAAGTGGAAGGTGTACGTCAGGCCGTCCCGGGAGATCGCCCAGGACTGGGCCAGGTCGGGGAGCAGCCCGGTCCCGGTGGCGTTGGGCTGCAGCAGGCGGCTGTAGAGGTTCTGGTCCAGCCAGATGGACTCGTTGACCGAGTTGGCCTCGGGATCCAGGGTGTCGACCTTGACCGCGTTCGCGATGACCAGGGTGTTCACCGTCGCGGCGGAGCTGCCGTTGGCGCCCGCCGAACCGCTGCTGCCGCAGCCGGCTGCGGCCACCGCGAGTGCGGCGAGGGCGGCGCCAAGGATGCGGGACCGGTTGCGTCGGATCATGATGCATCCTTTTCGTCGATTGTCGACAACGATGGCGTCACTGTAGGAAGGCGGCTCCCGGCCGTCAAGAGTGGCGAACGATATGAAACATGACCGGAACATTCGCGGATCGCGCCTTTGGCGCAGGTCATATGCGAGCGTCTGGGCGGTCTCCCGGCTGGCCCAGGGCAGCTGCCGCTTGACGGAGCCCCCGCTTGCCAGCCATAGTCGTTGACTGTCGACAATTGGTTCAGAGGGTGGTCCGCGGGGTCTCTCCGCCGGGATCGCACGTCATCGAAGGCGGGTGTGCGCGGATGGTGCCTGACCCCGTCCGGGTCCTGGTCGCCTCGCCGCTGGAAGCCGGCCAGGCCGCCCGGATCGAGGCCGCCGATCCCAGGGTCAGCGTGCTCTACGAGCCTGGCCTGCTGCCCGTCCCGCGCTATCCCGCCGACCACACCGGGACCGCGCGCGCCCTGTCCGCCGACGACCTCGGCCGGTGGACCGCGCTGCGCCAGCAGGCCGACGTCAGCTTCGACTTCGACTGGCAGGCGCCCGGCGACATGGCCCGCAACTGCCCGCGGCTGCGCTGGGTGCAGGCCACCAGCGCGGGTATCGGCGGGTTTCTCGAGCGCACCGGGCTGGACCGGGAGGACGTGGTGTTCACCACCGCGGCCGGGGTGCACGGCACGCCGCTGGCCGAGTTCGCGCTGCTCGGGTTGCTGTACTTCGCCAAGGGCGGCCCGGTGCTGGCCCGCTGGAAGCAGGAGCGGCACTGGGAGCGGTACGCGGGCGGGCAGGTCGCGGGCACCCGTGCCCTGCTCGTCGGCCTCGGCGGCACCGGCCGCCAGGCCGCCCGGCTGCTGGCCGCGGCGGGGGTCGAGGTCTGCGGCGCAGGCCGGCCCGGACGGGACTACCAGGTGCCGGGCGTGGCGTCCTACGTCTCCTCGGACCAGATCAGCCGGGTCCTGCCCCGGGTCGATGCGCTGGTCCTCGCCTGCCCGCTGACCCCGCAGACCCGCGGCCTGATCGGCGCGCGGGAGCTGGCCCTGATGCCGCGCGGCTCGGTCGTGGTGAACATCTCCCGCGGGCCGGTGATCGACGAGGACGCCCTGATCGACGGGCTGCAGCGCGGTCACCTGGGGGGCGCCTGCCTGGACGTGTTCGCGACCGAGCCGCTGCCTGCCTCCTCCCCGCTGTGGGGCATGGGCAACGTGCTGATCTCGCCGCACTCGGCCGCCACCGTGACGGCCGAGAACGAGCTGATCACCGACCTCTTCCTGGACAACCTGCGGCGCTGGCTCGAGGGCCGGCCGCTGCGCAACGTCTACGACCGGGCGGCCGGCTACTGAGCGAGAGGCAGGAACACAGCATGACAGCAGGCACACTGCGGGTGGCGGTGGTCGGCGCGGGCCGCTGGGCGCAGGTGGCCCACATCCCGGGCTGGCAGCGGGACCCGCGGGTGGAGGTCGTCGCGCTCGCGGACGTGAACGAGGCGGCGCTGGCTGAGGCGGCCAGCGCGTTCTCGGTGCCGCGGGTCACCACGGACTACCGCGAGCTGCTCGACGACCCCGGCATCGACGTCATCGACGTGGTGACCGGGAACCGGCCGCACTTCGAGGTCTCCTGGAACGCGCTGTCCGCGGGCAAGCACGTGCTCTGCGAGAAGCCGGTGCACACCGACTACGAGAAGACCCGGCAGGCGGCGGAGCTGGCCCGCGCGAACGGGTTGCGGACCAAGCTGGGCTTCACGTTCCGGTACGCGCCCGCCGTGCTGTACGCCAAGGAGCTGATCGATTCCGGCTTCGTCGGCGAGCCGTACATGTTCAACGGCTACGAGCAGAACAGCCAGTGGATCGACCCGGCGACACCGCTGCGCCAGGTCGACCCGGACGCGGACCCGGCGCACATCACCGTGTCCTCCATCGAGGGCTACGGCGCGCCCATCATCGACATCATGCACTGGTGGCTCGGCTCGCCGCTGACCTCGGTCGTCGGCACCATGCGGAACTTCGTGCCCACCCGGATGATCCGGGACACCGGGGTGATGACCCGGGCGAACATCGACGACGGGGACATGTGGATCGCCGAGTTCGGTTCCGGGGCGCTGGCCTCGATCCAGTCCTCGTACGTCACGGTCGGCAACTACCCCGGCATCGAGGCCCGGATCTACGGTTCCGAGGGAGCGGTCATCATCCGGCTGGTGGACGAGGCCGGCTGCTGCCAGACAATAAGGACGGCCCGCAAGGACGCGGTGGAGTTCACCGAGGACGACATCCCGGTCCGGTTCTTCCCCCCGGGCGGCCACTCCGGCGAGCCCTGGCCGCTGCTCTTCTACTCCAACCTGGTCGCCGACTTCGCCACCGAGATCCTCGACGGGAGCCGGCCCGGCCAGGGGGACTTCGCCCAGGGCGCGCTGGTCCAGGAGACCATCAACGCGTTCGAGGCGTCGTTCCGCACCCGGTCGTGGATCGGGTTCCCGCTCAGCGGGGCCATCCCGGCGGGCACGCCATGAACGTCGTTACCAACGCGGACCGGCTGGTGCGGCAGATCCTGACCGGGGAGGTCTGGCCGCCGCTGGGCGACCGGCACGGCTACCGGGCCGGGCCGGACGGCCAGCCGTTCGTGCTGCCCGGTATGGGCGGGGTCACGCTGGGCGTGCACTGCGGCGACCCGGCCACCGGCTATGCGTCCGACCACCTGGAGCCGGGTGCCTCGGTCCGCCACCGCGACCCCGGGGCCAACATGGCGCTGCAGTTCCTGACCTGCGTGGGCAACCAGGTCCGGGTGGCCTCGGGCCCGGCGGCGGGCGCGGCCGGCCACGTGATCGGGCAGCACGCCTACGTCCTCGTCGACTTCCCGCCGGCCTCGCTTGCGGACGTCACCACCGGCGACGCGGTCACGGTGACTGCCGTTGGCCAGGGCCTCGCGCTGCCCGGCCACCCGGCCATCACCGTGAAGAACTGCGACCCCGGCCTGCTGACCGCGATGCCGGGCGGGACCCGGCCGGACGGGCGGCTGGAGGTCCACGTGGCGGCCAGGGTCCCGGCCGAGGCGATCGGGGCCGGGGCCGGGATGATCTCCGAATACGCCAACACCGACCTGATGGGCGCGTACCAGGGCCTCGGCGAGGACCTGTCGCTCGGCCTGGAGGGACTGCGGATCGGCGACATCGTGGCCCTGGCCGACGCCGACCACCGCTACGGCCGGGGCTACCGGGAGGGCTACCTGACCATCGGCGTCATCTCCACCGGCCAGTGCATGCTGTTCGGTCACGGACCCGGCCCGAGCACCCTGCTCAGCGGGCCGGCGGATGCGTTTGCCCTGGTCGATGACCCGGACGCCAATCTGGCCCGCTGGCTGCACGGCGGCGGGCTGCCCGGCGGCGGGCTACGCGGCGGCGGGCTGCCCGGCGGCGGGCAGGAGGCGGATCAGTGAGCGGCGCCCGCCAGGAGCTCCGGCCGGTCAGCGTGAACATGCTCGGGCTGGTGGAGCATCCGGCGTTCGGCGGCTCGCCCTACCGGGTGGACGGCAACGGGCACCCGTACCTGCCGGTGGGGGACGGCGGGATCGTGCTCGGCCTCCGGCTCGGTGACCCCGCGGCCGGTCTGGCCGCTGACCACGCCGCGCCCGGCGCCTGCCTGGTGCACCCGGACCCGGCGGCCGGCCACGCGCTGGCCAGCCTGGCCTGCATCGGCAACGAGGTGCAGGTCCGGACCGGGGCGGCGGCCGGTGCCCGGGGCGCCGTTCTCGGGAAGCGTGGCGAGGAGGGGCGGATCATCGCGGGGTTCGCCCAGCGGGACCTCGCGCAGCTGCGGCCCGCGGACGAGGTATCCGTCCGGGCCTGCGGCCAGGGCTGGCGCCCGCCCGGGCTGCCGCCAGACGTCACGGTCATGAACGCCGATCCTGGCCTGCTCGGCCTGCTGCCCGTGACCGTCAGCGGGGACGGCCAGGAGGTCACCGCGGGAGT
>JAOPYP010000149.1 GCA_025964635.1 Actinomycetes bacterium
CCACCACCAGCCCGGTCTCGGAAGTCAGGAAGCCCTCACCGATCAGCGTGCCGCCGGTCTCGGCGATCGCGTCAAACAGCGGGCCGGCCCAGTGGTGCTCGACAAGCAGGAACGCCACCGCGGTCCCTGGCCGGAGAGAATCGGCCAGAGCCCGCGCATCGGCCGGGTCAAAGGCCGCTGCGGCGCCAGCTGCAGCCGGCGTGGCAAGTCCGCCGTTCGCCACGGGAACGACGGCCGCCAGGAGCGATCCGAAGTCCTCGTCATTACCGACGGCCAGCCGTTCGATGGCGCCGTCCTGGCTTTTGGCCACGAAGAGCATGTCGAGCAGGCGGAGAACTCCCCGGCCGCGGAGACGATCCACCTCGGCCAGGATCCGGTCCTCGGCACCGGCGTCGCGACTGAAGCTCAACGCGATCACCTGCAGCGGTGCGGTCATCGTTCCCCTCCTCGGTCCGGCCCCTGATGCCGCCGACGGTACCACCGGGCGGCGTCACGGCCATCTGGTGCGTCCGCAACGGACGCCGTCCTCCCACTGGCCTAGTCCCGCTGTGGCGTCACCCGTCCTATGGATAACTTGCGGGCTTCTGGGCACATGATCTTGGCAGGTCCAAGCTCTCAGCGAGGAGGCAGCATGGCTGGCAAGTTCGTCCTGAAGAAGGGGTCCGGCGGCAAGTACCACTTCAACCTGGTGGCCACCAATGGACAGGTCATCGCCACGAGCGAGACATACGAGCGTAAGCAATCGGCGCTCAGCGGGATCGAATCTGTCAAGACCAACGCCCCGGGCGCAGAAACAGACGACCAGACCGGCGAGTAAGCAGCCCCAGCTCGTTAATGCGCTGCGGAATCATTGAGCCATGACGCTGAACCGGCGTTGAGCGCGATCATCACGCGAACGCCAGATGGGTGTCGAACACCCGGATCGCTCGGACACGACCGTGGCGGTGGGGCGGCTAGCCGCCCCACCGCCACGGCGGAGTGCTCACGTCCTCGCGCCGTGCACGAGGATGACGTGTCTTGGATTTGTCAGCTGCCCTGCTCGTCTGTCATAGGTTCTTGCGGGTTGACACCGGTCGAGTCGCGGGCCGTGGATCCCCCCACAGGCCGGCTGGACTTGCCCTGGGTGCCGCTGTCGTAGCGGCCGGGCTCCTTGCCCTCCTCCTCGACCAGGTCCTCGCCTCGACGGCTCGAACTCTCGCCGACGCCCTCCGGGGTCAGATCACGATCCTGGCCACCGTCACCGCGAGAGGCCTCTTGCGTGTCGTGGGCTTCCCAGGCTTTCTTGCTGCCCTCAAGGACACGCTCTTTCGCCTCGCCAGTACCCGGGGCATCCGGGGCCCAGCCGTGCTGATTCTCATCGACCGTGCCCGGCTCGAAGTCGGTCCCGGGCTTGTCTGCGTCTGCCACGTTGCATCGCCTCCGAGTGGTTCCGCTGCCCGCGCCGGGAGATAGCAAACACGGGCGCCCCGCGAGAGGACGCAAGCCTAAATTCCTCAGATCGATTCCCGGGGTTGCGTCCCAGCCCAGGATCTGCAGGATTTCCCTGAACCGCGGCGGTACCGCGTGGAGTACCACGCGCCGGGATTGGCGGCAGCTGCCGCTGGTGGGCTCCGTAAGGCAAATGATGGCCCGGAGGCCGGCCAGGTCGCAGTATGTGACTCCGCTGAGGTCAATATGGATTTCCCGGTCTCTGGCGGCAGCTGTCAGGCTCTCGAGGAGTACGGGATAGCTTGACTCGTCGATTTCCCCTCTGATGGTTAGCCTTGGCGGGTTGCTGGTACGGGTGATCCGCAGCGCATTATCGTCAGCCATGGCAGGTCCGTTCCTGATTGCAGCGCAGTGCGCCTGTCATGGCCGCCAGCCCTCTTGAGCTACTCGTTGTCAGCTCCTCGAGCGCTTTTTTTCCTTCTTCCGCAGCTTGCGGTCATCGCGGAGTTCCGAGAAGGGCTCCTGGTCAGCCGGGTGCCCGGCGGCCATCGCGCGGCCACGTTCCAGCTCGGCGTTGAATTCGGCGCCGAGCAGGATGGCGACGTTGGAGATCCACATCCAGATTAGGAAGATGATGACGCTGGCCAGGCTGCCGTAGATCTTGTTGTAATGGCTGAAGTTGGCGACGTACAGGGCGAACAGGCCCGACGCAGCCAGCCAGAGCACGACGGCGATAAAGCCGCCGGGACTGACCCACTGGAAGCCGTGCCTGGCATTCGGGCTGGCCCAGAACAAGATCGCGAGAATCAGGCCGATGATGATCAGCAGTACCGGCCACTTCGCGATATCCCAGACGGTGACCGCCGTCGAGCCAAGACCGAGCACATTCCCGACCTTCTGCGCCAGGCCGCCGGTCACGACCACGATGACCGCGGCCGCTACCAGCAAGACCATCGTCACCAGGGTGACGCCCAGCCGGATCGGTGCCGTCTTCCAGATAGGCCGGCCCTCAGGCACGTCGTAAATGACGTTCGAGGCGCGCATGAAGGCAGCGACATAGTTGGACGCCGACCACAGGGCGAGGGCGATTCCGACGATGCCAATAATTCCGGACGTCGCGTGGCTGGACTGCAGATGTTTGACATCGCTCATGATGATCTTCTGGACGGACGCCGGAGCCGCCTTGCCCAGGTTCGTGATCAGCGGCTGGGTGGCGGACTTACCGAGAATGCCGAGCAGGGAAACCAGGACCAGAAGACCCGGGAAGATGGACTGGATGCCGAAGTAGGTGAGCGCGGCCGCGCGGTCTTGCAGGTCATCGGCTTTGTACTCCTTCAGGGCCCGCCTGGCAGCCGCGAGCCAGGACCCCCCGCTCAGATCTGTGGG
>JAOPYP010000119.1 GCA_025964635.1 Actinomycetes bacterium
TGCGGGTGGCACCCTCGCCGCCGCGCGGCCGCCACCCCGCACTGGCCTGCCGGGTGCCCGCGCAGGGCCCGCGCCGGGCGGTGGCCGGCCTGCTCACCGGCTGCGTGCAGCAGGTGTTCTTCCCCGGTGTGAACGAGGCCACCGTGCGGGTGCTGGCCGCCGAGGGGTGCGACGTCGTCATCCCCCGCCACCAGGGCTGCTGCGGTGCCCTGTCGCTGCACAGCGGCCGGGCCACCGAGGCGGCCCGGTTCGCCCGGCAGACGATCAGCACCTTCGAGGACGCGGGCGTGGACGTGGTCCTGGTCAACTCGGCGGGCTGCGGCTCGGCGATGAAGGAGTACACGCACCTGTTCCCGGCGGCCCCGGCCGGCGGGAAGGACCCGGACCCGGAGGCGGCGGAGTGGGCCCGGCGGGCCGGGCGCTTCACCAGCAGCGTCCGCGACCTCAGCGAGTTCCTCGCCGAACTGGCCGCCGACGGCGGCCCGCGGGCCGTGCGGCATCCGCTCCCGGTCACCGCCGTCTACCACGAGGCCTGTCACCTGGGGCACGCGCAGGGCATCCGGCGCCAGCCCCGCGCGCTGCTCGGCGCCATCCCCGGGCTGGAACTCGTGGAGCCGGCCGACCCGGGGACCTGCTGCGGCTCGGCGGGCGTGTACAACCTGCTCCAGCCGGAAGCCGCCGGCGAGCTGGGCGCGCGCAAGGCAGCATCGGTGCTGGCCACCGGGGCGCCGCTGGTCATCTCGGCCAACCCCGGCTGCAGCCTGCAGATCTCCGCCGCGATGACCGCGGCCGGTACGGGCACCCCGCCCGCCATGGCGCACATCGTGGAGGTGCTCGACGCGTCGCTGCGCGGTCTGCCGGTGAGCGACCTGACCGGCCACCCCGCGGCGGTCCCCGGGCCGCCGCCCGGTGACCCCCCGCACACCAGCTAGAACGCGTCTGAGGTAAGCGGATCCCGGGCCTGAAACGTAGGGGCATGGTCCGGGAACCGGGTTAGCCGGGTGAGGCTCAGCTGGGTGAGGCTGAGCTGGCTGAGGTCATCCAGCCGGGGTCGAGTTCGCCCTCGGCCACGATCACCGCGGGCCCGGTCAGCCAGCTGGTCCCCGCGTCCAGGGTCACCGTCAGCGCCCCCCCGGGCACCGTGACGTGCCACTGGCCCGGGACGGTTTTCGTTGCGGAGGAAGACAGGGCCGCCGCGGCCGCCGCAGCGGCGACGGCGCCGGTACCACAGGAGCGCGTCTCGCCGGAGCCGCGCTCGTGCACCCGCATGCTCAGCGCGGCCGGGCCGGTCACCTGGACCAGTTCCACGTTGCCGCCGGCCGGGAAGTGCGCGGGGTCCAGGCCGGGCGCCGCGGTCAGGTCGAACTTGCCCAGCGCGTCGTCGACCAGGCAGGCCAGGTGCGGGTTGCCGACGCTGATCCGCAGGCCGTCGCGGAGCGCGCCGCCGACCACGGCGCGGCCGGGTCCGAGCACGCTGACCGGGCCCATGTCCACGGTGATCCGGCCGTCCGGTTCCACCTGGACCTGGCGGGCGCCGGACCGGGTGGCCACCGCGAACGACGGCCCGGCCGCCAGCCCGTGCTCCAGCAGGTAGCGGGCGAACACGCGGAGGCCGTTGCCGCACATCTCCGCGATGCTGCCGTCCGCGTTCCGGTAGTCCATGAACCATTCGGCGTGATCCGCCTCGTCCGGCCGGCCGCCTTCAGGCCGCTGCCCGCCGGGCCCGGCAGCGGCAGGCCGGGCGGCGGTGCGGACCACGCGCAGCACCCCGTCCGCCCCGATCCCGGCCCGCCGGTCGCACAGCCGCGCGGTGAGCGCCGGGGTGAGGTCACGCCGGCCCTCGGGATCGGGCAGGATCACGAAGTCGTTCTCGGTGCCGTGCCCCTTGGCGAACTGGCGCTCGCTGAATTGGGGCCCGGAGAATCCGTGCTCGCTGGAACCGAGCTCGGTGAGTGGACCCTGGGCGGACCGCATCTGTCGATGGTAGCCAGTGCCTGGGCCGGCAGGTCCGCCCCGGGCCCGGCGTCCAGCCAGTTCACCCGCGGGTCGCGGCGGAACCACGACTCCTGGCGGCGGGCGAACCGCCGGGTCGCCCTGACCGTCTGCTCGCGGGCCTCGTCCTCGCTCCCCTCCCCGCCGAGGAACCGCAGCACCTGGGCGTAGCCGAGCGCCTGCGAGGCCGTGCGGCCCTCGCGCAGCCCCGCCTGCTCCAGGCCGCGGACCTCGCCGACCAGGCCGTCCCGCCACATCCGGGCCACCCGGACGGCGATCCGGCGGTCCAGCTCGCCGCGGCTGACCCGCAGCCCGATGTGCACGGCCGGGTACAGCGACTCGTAGCGCGGCAGGGTCGCGGTGAACGGCTGCCCGGACAGCTCGATGACCTCCAGCGCGCGGACGATCCGGCGGCCGTTGCTGGGCAGGATGCCCACCGCCGCGCCGGGGTCGAGCGCGGCCAGCCTCGCGTGCAGCTCCGCCGGGCCGAGCGCGGCCAGCTCAGCCTCCAGGCGCTCGCGCACCGCCGGATCGGTGCCCGGGAAGTTCAGGTCGTCCAGCGCGGCGCGCAGGTACAGGCCGGAACCGCCGGTCAGGATCGGCACCCGGCCGCGGGCCGTCACCGCGGCGATGGCGTCCCGCGCCATCCGCTGGTATTCGGCCACGTTGGCCGGGTACCGCACGTCCCACACGTCGAGCAGATGGTGCGGGACGCCCTGGCGCCCGGCCACCGTGAGCTTGGCGGTGCCGATGTCCATGCCCCGGTACAGCTGCATCGAGTCGGCGTTGATGACCTCGCCGCCGAGGTCATGGGCCAGCCGCAGGGCAAGATCGGACTTGCCGGCCGCGGTCGGGCCGAGCACCGCGATCACCGGGTCTGCCATCCGCCCAGTCTGTCACCGGGCGGGCAGGCCGGGACCGGTCCCGGCCTGCCCGCCCGGCCGCCGGCCAGCCCCCGGGCCTGGCCGGTCAGGCCTCAGCTGAGGTGGCCGTGGCCTGGCTGGACCCGCTGGACCCGCATGTAGACCGTGCCCCGGCGGGAGCAGGCCAGGAAGCGCAGCCGGGCATAACCCGGCGACACCCGGTTCGGCGGGATGACCCGCAGGCCACGAGCCGCCGCCGGCCGGCACAGCCGGTGCGGGAAGAACGCGGCGTTAGTGATCCGCAGCACCGCATGCGCGGTCCAGCCGCGCCGCAGGATCACCGTCCGCAGCCGGGTCCCCGAGACCCAGGCCGCCGGGCTGCCCAGCTGCCGCCCGTGCCGGTTGACCGCCCTGACGCCCGGGAATCCGGCCATGTAGCAGGTGCGGCGCGAGGTGTTGGTGAACCTCAGCAGGTAGGTGAAGGTGCCCGCACCGCCGCTGCCCTGGCTCACCCGGAACTTCAGGGCGTTCCGGGCGCAGGACGGGATGACGACCGACGTCCGCGCGGTGTGCGCGGGGGCGGCCGGGGCCGCCGAGGCAGCCGTCGCGGTCAGCGCGGTGGTGCAGCCAACCGCCAGGGCCACGGCGGCCCGGCGGACGGTTCTCACGGAAAACTGCATGAATGTCCCCCTTGTTGATGGCGGCCCCGTAGGCCGCCCACCTGTGAAGACGCAGGTCGGGGGGGCAGGGTTGATCGGCTCCGGGAGTCAGGCCGGGCGGCCGACGGCGGGCATGCCCAGCGAGACCGCGGCGGGCGCGGGCGGCGGGGCGTCCGCGGGCGGC
>JAOPYP010000123.1 GCA_025964635.1 Actinomycetes bacterium
GGCCCGGCCCCGGACGGGCGGGCCACGCCTGCGCTTCCCGGTCCCGGCCCGGGTCCTGGCCGCGGCGGCCGGCGCACTGGTCGTCGCGGGCGGGGTGGGCTACGCCGTGAGTCAGTCCTCCTCCCTCTCCACCTCGTCCTCGGGGTCCTCCTCGTCGGGGTCCGGGGCGGCGCCGGCGTCCCGCACCCCGGACAGCCCGGGCTCCCGGGCGGGCGGCCTCGTGCCCGGGGGTCCCGCCCAGCTCACTGTGCGCCACAGCGGGACCAGGTACCACAAGGACACGCTCGCCGCGCAGGCCACCAAGGTGGAGCACACGCACTCCGCGGGCCTGAACCAGCCAGGCAAGGCCAGCGGCGGCCTGGCCCGGCAGGCTCCCAGCCCAGCCCTGACCGAGTGCGTGGACAAGGTCGCGAGCCCGGGCGCGGTGCGCGCGGGCGAGGTGAAGCTGGTCGACCAGGCGCGGTACCGCGGGCACCCGGCCACGGTCATCGTGGTGCAGGTCACCTCCGCCCAGCCCGCCACGGTCTACGTAGCCGGAGCCCGCTGTTCCGCCGCGGACGCGGACATCCTGGCCAAGGCGTCACTGCCGGCGCCCGGCTGAAGCCCGTACGGCACGTTGGGCCGCCCTGGATCTGCACGTGGGGAACATGCGGGCCCTAGGATCGGTTGAGGGCGTAGCAAGTTCAGCGAAGGGCAAAATACACGTGACCGACGTTCGGGATGTCATCGTTATCGGCTCGGGTCCGGCCGGGTACACGGCAGCGATCTACGCGGCGCGGGCGCGGCTGGCGCCCCTGGTGTTCGAGGGGTCAGTCACCGCGGGTGGCGCGCTGATGCAGACCACCGAGGTGGAGAACTTCCCCGGTTTCCCGGACGGCGTGCTCGGCCCGGACCTGATGGACTCGATGCGTAAGCAGGCCGAGCGATTCGGCGCCGAGCTCGTGCCCGACGACGTCATCGAGGTTGACCTGACCGCCACCCCCAAGGTGGTCAAGACCCACAGCGAGACGTACCAGGCCCGCACCGTGATCGTGGCGACCGGCTCCCGCTACCGCGAGCTGAATGCCGAGGGTGAGAAGCGCCTGTCCGGCCATGGTGTCTCCTGGTGTGCTACCTGTGATGGCTTCTTCTTCCGCGAGCTGAACATCGCGGTAATCGGTGGCGGCGACTCGGCCATGGAGGAGGCCACGTTCCTGACCCGGTTCGGGAAGTCGGTGACCGTGGTGCACCGCCGGGACCAGCTGCGTGCCTCCAAGATCATGCAGGACCGCGCGCTCGCCAACCCGAAGATCACTTTCCGCTGGGACAGCGAGGTCGAGGAGGTCCTCGGCGAGGGCAAGGTCACCGGCCTGCGGCTGCGGAACACCAAGACCGGCGCCCAGGACACCCTTCCGGTCGACGGCGTCTTCGTGGCCATCGGCCACGACCCGCGGAGCGAGCTGTTCGCCGGCCAGCTGCCGATGGACGACGAGGGGTACCTGATCGTGGAGCACCCGTCCACCCGCACCGGCCTGGACGGCGTGTTCGCCTGCGGTGACGTGGTCGACCACACGTACCGCCAGGCGGTGACCGCGGCAGGCACCGGATGCGCCGCCGCGATCGACGCCGAGCGCTGGCTGGCGGACCAAGCGGACCACGAGTCCTGACTCTTCCTCAGAACCCACCAGCCTCAACTCAACCCGACAAAGCGGAAGGAGCACCCACTGTGGGCGCAACCAAGGTCGTGACCGACGCGAACTTCGACACCGAGGTGGTGAAGAACGCAAAGCCGGTCATCGTCGACTACTGGGCCGAGTGGTGCGGCCCATGCCGTCAGGTCGCCCCGGTGCTCGAGGAGATCGCCAAGGAGCACGGCGACAAGGTCGACGTGGTCAAGCTGAACATCGAGGAGAACCCGCAGACCGCGCAGAAGTACGGGATCATGCTGATCCCGACGCTGAACGTGTTCTCCGGCGGCGAGGTCGTCAAGCAGGTGGTGGGGGCCAAGTCGAAGTCCGCGCTGCTCAAGGAGCTCGCCGACTTCATCTGACCCGCCACCATCCCGGGCTCGTCCGCCCCGTGCCTGCCCACCCAGCGCGCCGCGGCGGGCCCGGGATTGCCATGCGGGGGCGGGCCGGGACGCGAGCCGAGGAGAAGCGGCCCCAGCCATGAGTCAGCACCGGGAACCCGACATCCGGACGGTCACGTCCAGCGTGGTCTACAAGGATTCGTGGATGTCGCTGCGCCGGGACGAGATCGAGCGCCGGGACGGCAGCCGCGGCTTCTACGCCGTGGTCGATAAGCCCCACTTCGCCCTGGTCATCCCGGCGGACGAAGGCCGGTTCTGCCTGGTCGAGGAGTACCGCTACCCGGTGCGCCGCCGGGCCTGGGCCTTCCCGCAGGGCGGCTGGCCCGGAGGCCGCACCGGGGACCCGGAGGACCTGGCCCGGCTCGAACTGGCCCAGGAGACCGGGCTGCGCGCCCGCGAGCTGACCCTGCTCGGTTTCCTGCACAGTTCGCACGGCACCTCCAGCCAGGGCTTTCACGTGTACCTCGCGACCGGGCTGACCCAGGGTGATCCCGACCGGGAGCCCGAGGAGCAGGACATGCAGCAGCGCTGGGTGCCGCGGGGCGAATTCAAGAACATGATCCGCAACGGGACCATCACGGACGACTCGAGCGTCGCCGCGTACTCGCTCCTGGCGCTGCACGAGGAGTCGCGCCGCGATCCCTCGTGAACGGCTCCGTAGCCGCCGCTGGCGGCCTGCGGCCGCCTAGGCGAGGCGCAGTGCCCGCTCCGGGCTTACCGAGCCCAGCAGGCGTTCCAGCGCTACTTCGACGTCCTCGCGCCAGGACACCGCGGTCTTCAGCTCGAGCCGGAGCCGCGGGTAGTGCAGGTGGGGCCGGACGGTCTTGAACCCGACCGCCAGCAGGTAGTCGGCGGGCAGCACACAGGACAGGCCCTCCGAGCGCAGGTCACCGAAAGCCTCGATGGCCTTGACCCCGCGCCGGGTGAGGTCCTTCGCGACCGACTGGACCAGCATCCGGCCAAGCCCGCCGCCGCTGAACTCGCTGAGGATGTTCGCGGTCATCAGCAGGACCGCGTCCGCGCTGACCGGGCTGGTCGGGAAGGCCACCGAGCGCGGCACGTACATGGGCGGCGCGTACAGCACGTATCCGGCCGGCGCCCCGTCCACGTACACGATCTTCCCGCAGCTGCCCCAGTCCAGCAGTGTCGAGGATATCCAGGCTTCCTTCTCCAGCGCGGGGTCGCCGACTTCCTGGGCCCGGGCGTGACCCACCGGGTCGAGTTCCCAGAACACGCAGCGCCGGCAACGATGCGGCAGGTCGGCCAGATTGTCCAGGGTGACACTGACGACTCGGCGCGGCACGGGCACCCCTGGGTTGAGAAACGCTACGGCTGCCGGGCACGGGCCCGCACCACGACATGGTACCTACGGTTGCCTTGGTGGCGCTTGGAGCTGTCAAAGACCATTCCCGTGACGGCGGGCGGGGCGGTCATCTTGTCGCGGCAAAATAAACGCCGCGAGCAAGATCACCGGACCCCGCCCGCCTACCGAACCTGGGCTTCGTTACTCTCCGCCGGCTCCATCACCACAACCCGCTGCCATCACAGGTGCCCGCCTCCAAAAGCTTGAGGCTGGCACTGGTCCGTGGCGGGTCTGGCTCCGGCGGTTAGGCCCTCGACCCCTGCCATCCCCGCTGCAGCCCCACGACCGTGATCTAAGCCAAGCCAGAGGTGGTCGGTCACGGATGCACCATCTCGATGAGAGACCCCTGGAGACCTGCGCTGGCGAGCCTGCGGAAGGCCGGTGCAGCCATGGGACATGGTGGCGGGGCCGGTCATGGTGGCCGCGACGTTTATTTTGTCGCGGCAACATGACCGCCCCGCCACCCACCCACCACGCACCCCCGCCCGCGCAGCGGTGCCCGGCCCCCGAGTCACTAGGCTCTGCAACCGTGACTTCACGGAAGAGCTTCGGCAGCGACAACCACGCTCCCGCCCACGAGGCGGTCCTCAGGATGATGGCCCAGGCGAACGAGGGGGACGCGCACGCCTACGGCGATGAT
>JAOPYP010000138.1 GCA_025964635.1 Actinomycetes bacterium
ACGCGACCGTGCACGTGTTCCTGGGCCACTGGTATTTCGTGCCGCAGTACCACTACCTGACCCCGTTCTACTCGCCCTGCGTCAGCGGCGAGTGCGTGCCGGGGGCGGCCACGCTGGGCACCTGGATTCCGGCCGTGCCGCCGATCATCCCCTACGCGTTCGTGTCGCTGCCGTTCGTGCTGGGCTTCCGGCTCACCTGCTACTACTACCGGCGGGCCTACTACCGGGCCTTCTGGCGCGCCCCCGCCGCCTGCGCGGTCCGCGAGCCGCACGCCACCTACAGCGGCGAGACGCGCTTCCCGCTGATCATGCAGAACCTGCACCGCTACTTCTTCTTCATGGTGCTGCTCATCTCGATCCTGAACACCTACGACCTGACGCAGGCGTTCCGGGGACCCGACGGCAACTTCGGCCTCGGCCTGGGCACGATCATCATGCTGGTCAACGTGGTCATGCTGTGGGCCTACACGCTGTCCTGCCACTCCTGCCGGCACATCACCGGCGGCAGGCTCAAGAACTTCTCCAAGCACCCGGCCAGGTACTGGGCCTGGACCCAGATCTCGAAGCTGAACACACGGCACATGCAGCTCGCGTGGATCACGCTCGGCACGCTGGCGCTGACCGACCTGTACATCTGGCTGCTGGCCGCCGGGGTGTTCAGCGATCCGCGGATCTTCAACTGAGGCAGGCATGGCAATGACGGACATCGAACGGCTCCCCTACGACGTCGTGGTGATCGGGGCCGGCGGCTCAGGCCTGCGGGCGGCGATCGAGGCCCGCCAGGCGGGCAAGAAGACCGCGATCATCTCCAAGTCGCTGTTCGGCAAGGCGCACACGGTCATGGCCGAGGGCGGCTGCGCGGCCTCCATGGGCAACGCCAACCCCAACGACAACTGGCAGGTCCACTTCCGCGACACCATGCGCGGCGGAAAGTTCCTCAACAACTGGCGGATGGCCGAACTGCACGCCAAGGAGGCTCCAGACCGGGTCTGGGAGCTGGAAGCCTGGGGCGCGCTGTTCGACCGGACCAAGGAAGGCAAGATCAGCCAGCGGAACTTCGGCGGGCACGAGTACCCGCGGCTGGCCCACGTCGGCGACCGGACCGGCCTGGAGATCATCCGCACCCTGCAGCAGCGGGTGGTCGCGCTGCAGCAGCAGGACGCGGTGGAGCACGGCGACCCCGAAGCGATGATCAAGGTGTTCGCCGAGACCACGGTCACCCGGCTGATCCTCGACGCCGGGCGGATCGCGGGCGCGTTCGGCTACGTCCGCGGCACCGGCCAGTTCCTGCTGTTCGAGGCGCCGGCCGTGGTGCTGGCCACCGGCGGCATCGGCAAGTCCTACAAGGTGACCTCGAACTCGTGGGAGTACACCGGCGACGGGCACGCGCTCGCCCTGCTGGCCGGGGCCAGCCTGCTGAACATGGAGTTCGTGCAGCTGCACCCGACCGGGATGATCTGGCCCCCGTCGGTCAAGGGCATCCTGGTCACCGAGTCGGTCCGCGGCGACGGCGGCGTCCTCCGCAACAGCGAGGGCAAGCGGTTCATGTTCAACTACGTGCCGGACGTGTTCCGCGCGCAGTACGCGGAGACCGAGGACGAGGCCGACCGCTGGTACACCGACCCGGACCACAACCGGCGTCCGCCTGAGCTGCTGCCCCGCGACGAGGTGGCCCGGTCCATCAACTCTGAGGTGAAAGCGGGGCGGGGCACCGAGCACGGCGGGGTGTTCCTGGACATCGCCTCGCGCCGCCCGGCCGACTACATCCTGCAGCGGCTGCCGTCGATGTACCACCAGTTCAAGGAACTGGCCGACGTGGACATCACCAAGGAGCCGATGGAGATCGGGCCCACCTGCCACTACGTCATGGGCGGCGTCGAGGTCGACCCGGACACCCAGGCGGCCAGCGTGCCCGGCCTGTACGCGGCGGGCGAGGTGTCCGGCGGCATGCACGGCTCGAACCGGCTGGGCGGCAACTCCCTGTCGGACCTGCTGGTGTTCGGCCGGCGGGCCGGGCAGGCCGCGTCGGAGCACGTGGACTCAGTCAGCGGGGCCCGGCCGGCCGTCGGCCAGGCCGCGCTGGACGAGGCCGTGACCGAGGCACTGGCCCCGCTGGAGCGGTCCGGCGGCGAGAACCCGTACGAGGTGCACGCGGCCCTGCAGCAGCTCATGACCGACCAGGTCGGGCTGATCAGGAACGAGGGCGAGCTGCAGAGCGCCCTGTCCGAGCTGGAGAAGCTCCGGGCCCGCGTGGCCCAGGTCAGCGTGGAAGGCGGCCGGGCCTACAACCCGGGCTGGCACCTGGCCCAGGACCTGCGCAACATGATGCTGGTCTCGGACTGCGTGGCCCAGTCCGCGCTGGAGCGCCAGGAGTCGCGGGGCGGCCACACCCGCGAGGACTACCCGGAGATGTCACCGACCTGGCGGCAGGTCAACCTGGTCTGCACGGTCCGCGGCGAGGACCAGGTGGCCCTGGCCCGGCAGCCGATGATCCCGATGCGCGGGGACTTGCTCGGTCTGTTTGAGGTAAATGAATTGAAGAAGTATCTGACCGAGGGTGAGCTGGCGGGCGTGTCAGCCGGCTCGGCCGCCGCGCCGGAGGAGACGCGCTGATGAGCTACAAGGCAGCGCTGCGCGTGTGGCGCGGCGACGACGGGCAGGGCGAGCTGGCCGACTACACGGTCGAGGTCAACGACGGTGAGGTCGTCCTCGACGTGCTGCACCGGCTGCAGGCGACCCAGGCCGGCGACCTGGCCATCCGGTGGAACTGCAAGGCCGGCAAGTGCGGCTCCTGCTCCATGGAGATCAACGGCCGGCCGGGGCTGGCCTGCATGACCCGGATGTCGACGTTCGAGCCGGCGGAGACGCTGACGATCACGCCGCTGCGCACGTTCCCGGTGATCCGGGACCTGGTCACCGACGTGTCGTTCAACTACGCCAAGGCCCGGGAGATCCCCTCGTTCACCCCGGACCCGTCGATCGGGCTGGGCGAGTTCCGGATGCAGCAGGTCGACGTGCAGCGGTCCCAGGAGTTCCGCAAGTGCATCGAGTGCTACCTGTGCCAGAACACCTGCCACGTGATCCGGGACCACCCGGAGAACGAGCGCGAGTTCGCGGGCCCGCGGTTCCTGATGCGCATCGCCGAGCTGGAGATGCACCCGGCGGACGAGGCGGACCGCCGGGAGATCGCCCAGGACGACTTCGGCCTCGGCCTGTGCAACATCACCAAGTGCTGCACCGAGGTCTGCCCGGAGAACATCAAGATCACCGACAACGCGCTGATCCCGCTCAAGGAGCGCGTGGTCGGCCGCAAGTACGACCCGCTCACCTGGCTCGGCAGCAAGATCGGGCGCCGGCCCCAGCACGACACCCCGGCCGTCCCGGCCAGGAAAGCCTGAAACCCTTAAATTCGCCGCAACGAAAACCATCCCGGGCCGGTCCCCGGCCCGGGATGACTCATGGTCTTCGCCGGCGGTACGGGACGAGCGTGGCTCGTCCGGGGCTCACTTTCTTACTGAAACTTTGACCAGCCAGCCCGACCATGCTCACCAGGTCTAATAGTCTCAGACCGGCTTCTGGATCCCGCGGGCGGAAAGGTCCACATGTCGCATCTGACGTACTTCGAGGCCGCCGTGGTCGGCGTCATCCAGGGGGTGACCGAGCTCTTCCCGGTGTCCAGCCTGGGGCACAACGTGCTGATCCCGGCGCTGATCGGCGGCAGCTGGGCTAGCGACCTGAACGTCGCCAAGTCCGAGTCCCCGTACCTGGCGTTCATCGTCGGCATGCACGTGGCCACGGCGATCGCGCTGCTGATCTACTTCTGGCGGGACTGGATCCGCATCATCGGCGGCTTCTTCACCTCGCTGGCCCACTGGCAGGGGTGGCACCCGCGGGTGGCGACCCGGGACGAGACGCTGGCCTGGATGATCATCCTGGCCACCATCCCGGTGGGACTGGTCGGCCTGGTCGCGGAGCACACCTTCCGGGTCCTGTTCGGAAAGCCGATCCTGGCCGCGGTGTTCCTGATCGTCAACGGCCTGATCCTGTTCTGCGGGGAGAGGTTCCGCCCCCGCGCCTCGGTCCAGGCCGACCAGGAGGCCGCCGCCCAGCGGGAGGGAGCGCCGCCGGCCGCTGATCCCGGCCGGGGCGGCGGGCGGG
>JAOPYP010000228.1 GCA_025964635.1 Actinomycetes bacterium
CCCGCCCCCGGCCAGCCCCGCGACGCCGTCCGGGGTGGCCACGGCCAGGCCGGGGCCGCCGCTGCCGGCCAGCGCCCGCTGGGCCGGGTCATGCCGCAGGAAGGTGCCGCGGCCGACCTCGCGGGAGATGTGCCCCTGCGCCTGCAGCACGGCCAGCGCATGCCGGATCGACGTGCGGGTCGCTCCCATGTCCGCCGCGAGCTTCCGCTCGGTGGGCAGCCGGGAACCCTGCCCCAGGCCGGCCCGGGCCGACTCGGCCAGGATCAGCTCGGCGAGCCGGTACCTCAGGTCGGCCGGCATTGGGGTCCCGGCCTCTGCTGCGTTCTGCATCCCCGTCGTTCTCTCCACCCTGCCGCCCGGGCGGCCTGCCCGCGGCTGCGTGGCCGTGCCGTGCTCCCGCTGGGGCCCCGGCCGACCTAGTCAACCAATGCTACCAATCGATACCAGAACGTAACCCCTGCCTGGCGTTAATTTCTACTTAACCCTATTGACCTGTTTACGAAACGCGACCTATGCTCCAACCAATCCGAATGTATACAACCAATCTAGCATCCGCAACCAATGAGGGCGGCCAGACGGCCCGCGCCCGATGACCGCCCCAGCCATCGTCTGCGAAGGAGATCGGGCACGTGAGGCTCGCCACCATTGCCACCCCGGAGGGGCTGCGGCTGCATGTCCGGGGCCGTTCCGGCTACGTCGACGTCGCTGAGGCCACGGGTGATCCCCGGTTCGCCTCGCTGCACCACGTCCTGGAGACGGGCCTCCCGGCCATGGACGCGATCCGCGCGCTCGCCGACGCCGGCGGGCGTGAGGTGGCCGACGCCGACTTCGGCCCGGCCGTGCCGGCCCCCCCGCGCATCCTCTGCCTCGGGCTGAACTACAGCGAGCATGCCCTGGAGGGCGGGCGCGAGGTTCCCACCTGGCCCGACGCGTTCGTTCGGGGCGCCGACAGTGTCCTTGGCCCCTACGCCGACCTGGTCAAGCCGGCCCTGACCGAACGGTTCGATTACGAGGCCGAGCTCGGCATCGTCATCGGCGCCGGGGGCCGGTACATCACCGCCGACAAGGCCCTGGACGCCATCGCGGGCTACGTGGTCCTCAACGACGCGTCCGCCCGCGACTGGCAGCGCGCCGCCAGCCAGTGGACGGCCGGCAAGAACTTCGAGGGCAGCATGCCCCTCGGCCCCGAGGTGGTGACCACCGACGAGCTGGACGTCTCCGACCTGGCCATCAGTTCCACGCTGAACGGGCAGGTCATGCAGTCGGCCCGGACGTCGCTGATGCTCGTCGACGTGCCCAGCGCCGTCGAGTTCTTCTCCTCGTTCACCCGGCTGATGCCGGGCGACGTCATCGCCACCGGCACGCCGGGCGGCGTCGGCTTCGCCCGGACGCCACCGGTCTGGATGCATCCCGGGGACGTCATCGAGGTCTCTGTCGAAGGACTCGGCACCATCCGCAACCGGGTGGTCGCCGAGGAAGACGCGCCGCAGGACTGGCGCTGGCGCCCCGGCGCCCCGCTCAAGACCGGTTTCTGACCTTAACGTCACTCCACCCCAGGTTCGGAGGGGGACAATGAAGTTCACGACCCTCAGGCACGCAGCGACAGCCACCGGGAACCGCAGCAGCATGGCTGCGGGCGCCCGGCATGGACGGCCGATGCGTGCCGGAGCGATACTCGCCGCCGCCGCCCTAGCAGGCGGATTGGCGGCCTGTGGCAGCAGTTCCAGCGGCGGCAGCTCATCCGGCGGCAGCTCCGGCGGTGCGTCCGGCGGCAAGCTCACCGTGGCCGACGTCGCGCCGTTCAGCGGCGTGGACGCCGCCCTGGGCCCGACGTACCTGGCGTCCTGCTACGGCGCGACCGCGGCCGTCAACCAGGCCGGCGGTGTGCTCGGGCACACGCTCACGTGCAAGAGCGTGGACACCCGGGGTGATCCGGCGGACGCGGTGCCGGCGGTGAACCAGATGTTCGCCTCCACGCCTAACCTGGCGCTGGTCATCGGCTGCACGTCGGACGAGGCCGCCTCGGTGGCGCCGGTCATCAACGCGCACAAGATGGCCATGTTCTGCATGACCGGGCAGTCCGAGTTCAGCAACGTGAGCTACCCGTACTTCTACCGGCTGGTTCCTCCTGACCTGGAGGAGTCCTATGCCATGGTGGCCATCGCCCAGCAGCTGCATTACAAGCGGGTCGCGCTGGCCTTCGGCAACGACATCGGGTCGCAGACCTTCATCCAGCCCGCGGTCAGCGCGCTCAAGAAGGCCGGCATCACCCTGGCGACCAACCAGACGCTCGACCTCAAGGCGACCACGTTCCGCAGTGAGGCCGAGGCGATCGTCCATTCCCACCCCGACGCGATCATGACCGAGGCGCTGGGGGCCGCGGATCCCACCCTCTTCTCTGAGATCAAGCAGCTCAACGGCGGCAAGATGATCCCGGTGATCGGCACGTCCGCGGCCATCTCCCCGGCGTTCTTCAAGTCCTCGGCGGCCGCGGTCGGCGCCTCGGCCTTCGTGTCCGGGTTCCACGCTGACAACCTGGTCGTGGAGTCCAGCGGGCCTGCCTACCAGGCCTTCTCCAAGGCGCTGCTGTCCCAGCAGGGCAAGGTGCCGGGTGCCACCGGTAACTTCACCACCTACCTGAGCGCCCCGGGCGGTGTTCATCTCTACGACGGGATCAACCTGGCCGCGCTGGCCATGATCATGTCGAAGAGCACCTCGCCGAGCGTCTACGGCCCGGACATCGTGAAGATCGGTAACGGGGTGCCGGGCGCCACGGTGTGCTACTCGTTCGCCCAGTGCGCCACATCGCTCAAGGCCGGGAAGGCGATCCGGTACGAAGGGCCGGGCGGGCCGACCAACTTCGACAGCCACCACGACTCGACCGGCATCTTCCAGGTCGATACCTACACACCCTCCGGCCAGGTCAAGGTGACCGGCAACCTGACCGCCGCCCAGTTGAGGGCGCTGGCCGGATGACCGGAGGCACCATGCGCCCCGCCGCCCAGGCTCTCACGCCCCCCCGGGGGAGCCTGGGCGGCCGGGGAGACAGGGACGCCGCAGGGACGGGCCGCTCGTGACGATCTTCCTCTCCGCGATCGGCTTCGGGCTGGTCACCGCCTCGGTGCTGGCCATCGCCTCGGTCGGCTTCACCCTCCAGTTCGGCGTCACCGATGTGCTCAACCTGGCCTTCGGCGCCATCATGATCGCCGGGGCGTTCGTGGCCTACGTGGTGAACCAGGCCGGGCTGTCGGTCTGGGTCGGCCTGGTGGCGGCGGTGATCGTCTGCTCGCTCGGCTCGGTGGTGCTCAACTCCGGCGTGTACACGCCGTTCCAGCGGCGCGGCACGTCGCCGATCACGATGGTGATCGTGTCGCTCGGGATAACCCTCATCATCGAGTTCGGCGTCCAGGCCCTGGCGGGCGGGACCGCAGTCTCCTACAAGATGAGCCAGGGCCCGACGCTGCACGCGGGCGGCCTGATCCTGAGCGTGGTCCAGATCGTCGTCATCGCGCTGAGCCTGGTCGTCATGATCGGCGTTCACGGACTGCTGCGCTACAGCCGGCTGGGCAAGGCCATGCGGGCCACGGCGGCGAACAAGTCGCTGGCGCGTAACTGCGGCATCCGGACCGACCGGGTCATCACCGTCACCTGGGCGCTGACCGGCGCGCTGTGCGGGCTGGCCGGCGTGGTGTTCGCGATGGACTCAGGCAGCTTCGACGCCACCGCGACCGACCTGTTCCTGGTGCTCATCCTGGCCGCCGTCTTCCTGGGCGGTCCCGGCCAGGCGTACGGGGCCATGCTCGGCGCCGTGATCATCGGGGTGGCCACCGAGGTCAGCGCGGCCTACATCACGGCCGACTACAAGTACGTCGTCGCATTCGTGGCGCTGCTCATCGTGCTCGGGGTGCGCCCGACCGGGCTGCTCGGCGCCCGGACATGAGAGTCAGGCGGGGAGCCGCATGAACGCCTTCTATCTCATCAACCTGCTGGTCTACGCGGCCGTGGACGCCATGGCCTGCCTGGGCCTCAGCCAGCAGTTCGGGGTGGCGGGCGTCACGAACTTCGGCTTCATCATCTTCCAGGCCGCGGGCGGGTACGCCGCGGCGATCCTGGCCCTGCCGCACTCCTCCGCCAACGGCGGGTTCCAGTCCTACATCGGCGGGTGGAACCTGCCGTTCCCGCTGCCGTGGATCGGCGCCGCGGTGGTCGGCGGCCTGATCGCAGTGCCGTTCACGTTCCTGGTGGGCCGCAGGCTCCGCGGTGACTTCGCGGCGGTCGGGCTCCTGGTGACCGCGGTCCTGCTGAACCTGATCGTCACCAACTACCGGCCGCTGCTGAACGGCGACGCGGGCCTCTCGCTCATCCCCACGCCGCTGCGCGGGATCAACGTGTTCAGCGTGCAGTCGGCCGGCTACCAGTGGGTGTTCACCGTGGCGGCCGTCGTCCTGGCCGTGGGGGTCTACCTGCTCGTCCGCCGGATCACAGGCTCTCCGTATGGCCGCAGCCTGCGGGCCATGCGGGACAACGACGTGGTGGCGGACTCTCTCGGCAAGAACCTGCTCTCGCTGCGCACCGCGATGCTGGTGACCGGGGGCGCCATCGCCGGGCTGAGCGGCGGCATCCTGGTCACGTACATCACGACCTGGTCGCCGGCCGCGTGGGGCTACGCGGAGACCGTGGTCCTGTTCGCCGCGGTGATCATCGGCGGCGCCGGTAACCACCGCGGCGCGATCCTCGGGGCCATCCTGGTCCCGGTGGGGTTCGAGGAGATCACCCGCTTTATCCCCACCTCAAACAACCTGCCGCCGAACCTGATCCCCTCGCTGCAGTGGGTCGCGATCGGCCTGCTCATCGTGATCTTCCTGTGGCTGCGGCCGCAGGGCATCCTCCCGGAGCGCAAGCGCGTGATCCACCTGCCCGGGGCGGCGGCCTCATCCCGGGCCCAGAACGGCCGCGCGCCAGTGCCTCCGCCCCGGGACCAGGATGGCCGCCCGCCCGGGCCGGCGTTCCAGCCCAGCAG
>JAOPYP010000159.1 GCA_025964635.1 Actinomycetes bacterium
ACCTCGGCCGCGATGCAGCGCCAGCTGGGAGTGGACCAGCCCGACTACGGTCATCTGCTGGACGGCATGTTCTGGCTGGAGTACGAGCCGATCCCCATCTCCCGCTTCCTGCAGCCCCGGGTGGAGCCCGAGATGGCGTTCGTCCTGGCCCGGCCGCTGCGCGGGCCCGGCGTGACGGTGGCCGAGGCGATCGCCGCGGTGGACTTCGTGCTGCCCGCGCTGGAACTGATCGACTCGCGGATCCGGGACTGGAGGATCGGGCTGGCCGACACCATCGCGGACAACGCCTCGTCCGGGGGAGTGGTGCTGGGCGGCAGCCCGGTCCCGCTGGCCGCGGTGGACCTGCGGCTGGCCGGCTGCACCCTGCACAAGAACGGTGAGCTGGCCGGGACCGGCGCGGGCGGGGCGGTCCTCGGCTCACCGCTCACGTCCCTGGTGTGGCTGGCCAACACGGTCGGGGCCCGGGGCGTGGTGCTGGAGGCCGGGCACGTGATCCTGCCCGGCTCGGTGACCGCCGCGGTCCCGGTCGGCGCGGGCGACACGGTGACCGCGACGTTCGCGGGCCTGGGCAGCGTGACCGCCCGGTTCGGTGCGGGCGAGGGGACGGGGGCGTGATGGCCAGGGCGACGGCCGCGATCGTGGGACCGGGCAACATCGGCACGGACCTGCTGGCCAAGCTGCAGCGCAGTGAGCACGTCGACGTGCTGTACATGGTCGGTGTGGACCCGGATTCCGGGGGCCTGGAACGGGCCCGGCGACTCGGAATTTCCGCAACGTCCGGCGGCGTCAACTGGCTGCTGGACCAGCCTGAGCTGCCGGATCTGGTGTTCGAGGCGACCTCGGCGCGGGCCCACCTGGCCAGCGCGCCCCGGTACGCGGAGGCGGGCATCCAGGCGGTCGACCTGACCCCGGCCGCGGTCGGGCCGATGGTCTGCCCGCCGGTCAACCTGCGCGAGCACCTGACCGCGCCGAACCTCAACATGATCACCTGCGGTGGCCAGGCCACCATCCCGGTGGTCCGCGCGGTGTCGTCGGTCACCGCGGTCCCCTACGCGGAGATCGTGGCCTCGATCGCGTCGCGGTCCGCCGGGCCGGGGACCCGGGCCAACATCGACGAGTTCACCACGACCACGGCGCGGGCTATCGAGTCGATCGGCGGTGCTGAACGCGGCAAGGCGGTCATCGTCCTGAACCCGGTCGACCCGCCGATGATCATGCGGGACACGGTGTTCTGCGCGATCAGCCCCGACGCCGACACCGGCGCGATCACGGAGTCGGTCCTGGCCATGGTGGCCGAGGTGGCCCGGTACGTGCCGGGCTACGCGCTGCGCGCCGATCCGCAGTTCGACCCGCCCGCCGCGGACTGGGGCGGCTGGGCCCGGGTCGCGGTGTTCCTGGAGGTCCGCGGCCACGGCGACTACCTGCCGCCCTGGGCCGGCAACCTGGACATCATGACCGCGGCCGCCGCGCGCGTGGGTGAGGTACTCGCGGTCGCGGCCCGGCCGGGGGTGATCGCATGACCCGCGACCTGCGCATCACGGACTCCACGCTGCGCGACGGCTCGCACGCGATGGCGCACCGCTTCACCGAGGCCCAGGTCCGCCACGTGGTCGCGGCCCTGGACGCGGCCGGGGTGGAGGTCATCGAGGTCTCGCACGGCGACGGGCTGGGTGGCTCGTCGTTCAACTACGGCTTCTCCGCGACCGACGACATCACCCTGGTCCGCGCGGCCGCCGCCGAGGCGGTCGCGGCGAAGATCGCGGTGCTGCTGCTGCCCGGCGTGGGCACGGTGGAGGACCTCAGGCAGGCCCGTGAGGCGGGCGCGTCGGTGGCCCGGATCGCCACGCACTGCACCGAGGCCGACGTGTCCGCCCAGCACTTCGCGGCCGCGCGGGACCTGGGCATGGAAACCGCCGGCTTCCTCATGCTCGCCCACCGGCTCGACCCCCGGGCGCTGGCCGTGCAGGCGCGCATCATGGTGGACGCCGGCGCCGAATGCGTCTACGTGGTGGATTCGGCCGGCGCGCTGGTGCTCGAAGAGGCCCAGACCCGGGTACGCGCCCTGATCGGGGAGATCGGCGCCGAGGCGCAGGTGGGCTTCCACGGTCACCAGAACCTGTCCCTCGGGGTGGCCAACTCCGTGCTGGCCTACCAGGAGGGCGCGACCCAGATCGACGGGGCGCTGTGCGCACTCGGTGCCGGGGCCGGCAACGCGCCGACCGAGGTGCTGGCGGCCACGTTCGACCGGCTGGGCGTCCGGACCGGGGTGGACGTGCCCGGCGTGCTGGCCGCCGCCGAGGAGGTCGTCCGCCCGCTCATCCCGCGGCTGCCCTGGATGGACCGCGCCTCGGTCGTGCAGGGCTACGCGGGCGTGTACTCGTCGTTCCTGCTGCACGCCCAGCGTGCGGCCGAGCGGTACGGCGTGCCCGCGCACGTGCTGCTGCAGCGGGCGGGTGAGGCGGGCTACGTCGGCGGCCAGGAAGACATGATCATCGACATCGCGCTGCAGGTGCAGCGGGAACGTGAGACGGCGGGAGCGGCGGGATGACGGACTGGACGGTGGACTCGGCGGCCACGGCGCTGCTGGAGGCCGAGGATGCCCGGGCCAGCCGGGAGCCGATCACCGGCGAGTGGCCCAGCCTGGACCTGGCCACCGGGTACGCGGTGCAGGACGAGACGCTGCGCCGCCGGCTGGGCCGCGGCGAGCGGCTGGCCGGGCTCAAGCTGGGGCTGACCAGCCGGGCCAAGCAGCAGCGGATGGGCATCAGCACGCCGCTGACCGCGTGGCTGACCGACGCCATGGTGCTGCCCGCCGGGGCGGCCGTGCCCCGGGACCGGCTGATCCACCCGCGGGCCGAGCCCGAGATCGTGTTCGTGATGCGGGACCGGCTGGCCGGGCCCGGCGTCACCGCGGCCACGGCGCTGGCCGCCGTGGGGTCGGTGCACGGCGGCATAGAGGTCATCGACAGCCGCTACCGCGACTTCACGTTCACGCTGCCCGACGTGGTGGCCGACAACGCCTCGGCCGGCTGTTTCGTGACCGGCCCGGTCGGGGTGCCGCCCGCGGGCCTGGACCTCGCCCTGGAGGCGTGCCTGCTCGAGGTGGACGGCCAGGTGGTGGACTCGGCGGCGGGCGCGGCCGTGCAGGGTCATCCCGCCGAGGCACTGGCCCTGGCCGCCAACGACCTGGGCCGCCGCGGCCTCGCCATCGAGCCCGGCTGGATCGTGCTTACCGGCGGCATGACCGACGCGGTCCCGGTGCCGCCCGGCACCTCGGTCGCCGTCCACTTCACCCACCTGGGCTCGGTCTTCCTCCCCGGCTGATCCACCAGCCACACCAGTCACGCCAGCCCCACGAGGCCGGCACCCTGCTACGTGATCAACCGATTGGTGTCGCCGGGACGACACCAATCGGTTGATCACGACCGCAGGTGAATGACTTATGTGGCTGATGGGGCTTGCTGGACTAGTGGGACTAGCGAGGTCGTGGTGTTACGGGGCCGGAGCCGGGGCCGGAGCCGGGGCCGCAGCGCCCACGGGAGTGATGTTGTAGTTGGCCCGGAACAGGTTCTCCGGGTCGTACTGGGCCTTGACCCGGCCCAGCCGGGCGTACTTGCCCGGGCCGCCGAACGCCTCCACCACCCGGTCCATCTCGTCGAAGTTGAGCATGTTGACGTAGACGCCCTGGCCGGTCCACGGCTTGAGGCCGCTGACGGCCTCCCGGGTCATCCCGATGTACTCGCCGTCGAGAGCCGGGTCGTCCCAGCGCATCGCGAAGTTCAGCCAGAGCAGGTAGCCGCGGTTGGAGAAGGCGGTGGCGTCCTCGGGCACGTCGCCGATGGCCCCGCCGAGGCCGATGATCTCGACCTCGCCCTCCATCGGCATGTCCGCCCAGAAGTCCACCAGCCGGTCGATGGCCTCGTCGGCCAGCTCGGCGACGTGCGCTTCCTTGGTGTAGTAGCGGTGCCCGTCCTCGAACTCCACGTCGATCAGGTGCTGCACAGCGCCCCCGAACGGCAGCACGGTCGAGGCCTTCAGCAGGGGCTCGCCCACGTCGCACAGCCGCCCGATCATCTCCACGCCGGCCGGATCCTCGGCGTCGTCCAGCCACATCGAGAACAGCATCACCACCCGCCTGCCGACCAGCTCCGGCGGGACGAAGGGCAGCGCGGGCATGTCGTGCTTGAGCGCGGCGTGCCAGCCGACCGTGCGCGGCAGGGCCGGCACCAGCCGCGCGTACTCGCGCAGCGCCTGGGCCGCGTGCTCCTCGTCGTACAGGGACACGCCGATCCGCATCATCGGGCCGAAGTCGTGCGCGGCGAAAGTGAACCGGGTGACGATGCCGAAGTTGCCGCCGCCGCCCCGCAGCGCCCAGAACAGGTCCGGGTGCTGGTCCGCGGAGACCTCGATCACCTCGCCGCTGGCCAGTACGAGCTCCACGGATACGAACTGGTCGCAGGTCAGGCCGTGCTGGCGGGAGAACCAGCCGATGCCGCCGCCGAGGGCCAGGCCGGCCACGCCGGTCTCGGACATGATGCCGGCCGGGACGATCAGCCCGTGCGGCGCGGTGGCCGCGTCCACGGTGCCCAGCAGGCAGCCGCCGCCCGCGTGGACCAGCTTGCGCTCCGGGTCCACGGTCACCTCGCGCAGCCCGCTCAGGTCGATGGTCAGGCCGCCGTCGGACATGGCTTTGCCCGCCACGTTGTGCCCGCCGCAGCGGACCGAGGGCGGCAGCCCATGCTCACGGGCCACGTTCACCGCCGCCACCACGTCCGCGGTGCTGGTGCAGCGCAGGATCAGCCCGGGCCGCCGGTCAATCATGGCGTTCCAGACCAGGCGGGCCTCCTCGTACTCGCCGTGATCGGGGCCGATGATCTCGCCCTTGAACTGCCCGGCCAGCTGCGCCGCGATGCTCAGGCGGAGCGCCTCGCCGATGAGCGGAGCGGCGCTCATGCCGTCACCGTCCCCGTGCTCGCCGACGAGCCCGTGCCTGATGATCCCGTGCCTGATGATGGGGAGGCCTCGGCCAGCCGCCGCATGGCGTTCAGGGTGGCGGCGACCGCTTTGAGGTAGTCCCCGGTCATCGAGCCGGCGTACTCCCGCTCCGCGGCCGAGCCGCCTTCCACCCCGGTCACGACCAGCGCGAAGCTGAACCGGAGCTGCAGATCGTCGCCGGCCCCCTCGATCTCGTTGGCGATGGTGCCCAGCACCGGCCCGGCGATCCGGGTGAACACCACCCGGTGCGGCTCCTCGAGCGTGATCCGCTCGGTGAAGCGGTCGCCGCGGAAGTCGATGTCCCGGTCGAACACGGTGTCCCCGTACCGGTGCGTGACCTCGCAGAAGGTCATGCTGGGCACGAACGGCAGCGCGTTGTTGGCCTTGAGCACGAGGCCGTCCCAGACCGCCGCGCGGTCCAGGTGCGGCT
>JAOPYP010000280.1 GCA_025964635.1 Actinomycetes bacterium
CCCGGTCGCGGGGGCCGGCCCGTCCGCCGCGGCCGCCCCGGGTTCGGGCCCGGCCGGGGAGGCAGGATGAGCCTGGACCAGATCGCCCTGCGGGGGCTGCGCGGGTACGGCTACCACGGGGTGCTGGACAGCGAGCGCCGCGACGGCCAGGAGTTCCTCGTGGACGCCGTGCTGTGGCTGGACACCTCGGCCGCCGCGGCCAGCGACGATCTCGCCCTGACCGTGGATTACGCGGCGCTGGCCGACCGGCTCGCGGCCATCGTGGCGGGCCCGCCGGTGCGGCTCATCGAGACGCTGGCCCAGCGCCTGGCCGACGCGGCGGTGTCCGAGCCGCTGGTCCGCGAGGTGGAGATCACCGTGCACAAACCGCACGCGCCGGTCGGCCACGCGTGCGACGACATCGCGGTGACGATCCGCCGTCCGGGGCCATGAGCGGCACGGGGCCGGGCGCGACCCGGCGGACCGTCCTCGCGCTCGGCAGCAACCTGGGGGACCGGCTGGCCACGCTGCAGGGCGGCGTCGACACCCTGCTCGGCGCGCCCGGCCTGGCCCTGGTCGCGCTGTCGCCGGTGTACGAGACGGTGCCGGTGGGCGGCCCGCCGCAGCCCGGATACCTCAACGCGGTGCTCATCGCCGAGACCACGCTGTCCCCGGCGGACCTGCTGCGCCGGTGCCAGGCGGCGGAGACGGCGTTCGGGCGTGTCCGTCACGAGGTCTGGGGTCCGCGAACCCTGGATGTGGATGTCATCGTTTACGGTGACGTGGTGAGCGACGATCCGGAGCTGACGCTCCCGCACCCGAGGGCGTGGGAGCGCGCCTTCGTGCTGGCGCCCTGGCTCGACGCCGACCCGGAGGCTGGGATCCCGGGGCGGGGCCGGGTGGCCGCGCTGCTGGACGCCGTGGCCGCCAAGGGCGGCGGCCAGCTCGGCGTGAGGCGGCTCGACGACGCGCGGTTGCGGGCGACGGCATGAGGCCGACGCGGACCTGGGTACTCGTCGCCACCGCCGTGGTCAGCCTGCTCGTGTCGTGGCTGGTGCTGCGCATCGTGTACTCGTCGCTCCCGCCGCTGCCCTGGACCGCCGCGGTGGCCATGGTGCTGCTGGCTCTCGCGGAAGCCGTCAGCGGCCGGAACCTGCGCGCCCGGATCCGCGGCGGCCCCGGCCTGAAGCCCATCGCCCCGCTGGCCGCGGTCCGGATGGCGGCCCTGGCCAAGGCGAGCTCACACGCGGCCGCGGTCATCGGCGGCCTGGCCGCGGGGGCCCTGGTCTACCTGACCAGCTCGCTCAGCAAGTCCGTGCCGCGCAGCGACGCGATCACCGCGGGCGGCACGCTCGTGGCCGCCGTGCTGCTCGTGCTCGCCGCGCTCTACCTGGAGCACAGCTGCCGGGTCCCCTCGGACGACGACGAGGACGCCGACCGGCAGCGCGCCCCGCGCTGAGCACACGCTCTCCCGGGCACCCCGCCCCCGCACTGAGCACGCGCCCCACCGGGCCCCGCCCCGCGCTGAGCACGTGCTCACCCGGGCACCCGCCCCGTCCTATCCGGAGCGGAGGAAGTCCTCGCGGCGGATCTGGTCGCGGAGGTCGACCGGGTCTTCGCCGCGGACCACCATGGGCGGCGAGCTGCCGCGCTTGCGCGCGTACAGCAGACCGCTGATTCCCCGCCACACGTACCACGCGGGCAGCTCCGTGGCGTACGGCCACCACGACGGCGGCTCGCCATCTAACTCATCGTCACCCATAAGAGCACTCTATAGCACTGAGAGCACTCAGTGCTAGCAGGTGTTTAGACAGCTTCCAGTGGTACATACCTTGATCATGTGGGTGTGTCACCAGTGGATCCGCTCGGCGCCGACTTTGCGTATGTGCAGGTCGCGAACAACATCGCCGTGCGCATCGAGGCCGGCGAGATCACCCACAAGCTGCCGTCGGAACGGAGCCTGGCCGAGGAGTACGGGGTCGCGTACCAGACGGTGCGGCACGCGATGAAGGTGCTGCGGGAGCGCGGGCTGATCATCACCAGGCAGGGCCGCGGCACGTTCGTCGCCCCGCGCCGGGACCCCGCACCAGGCTGACCCCGCCACCTGCGGCCGGCCCGCGGCGTCCCCCGGGCTGACGTCCCAGCCTGCCGCCCGCCGGGACACCGCGCCGGCCGGGACGCAGGCCTAGCGGTCCATGTCTCCCACCACGAAGAACATCGAGCCGAGGACCGGGCTCAGGTCGGCCACCCGGTGGCCGGGCAGCAGCTCGCCGAGCACCTGGACATTGCTGAACGACGCGGAGCGCACCTTCAGCCGCCACGGCGTCTTCCCGCCCCGGGACACCAGGTAGTAGCCGCTGAGGCCCAGCGGGCCCTCGGTCCAGGCGTAGGTGTGCCCCTCCGGGATCTTCAGCACCTTGGGGATCCGGGCACTCAGCGGGCCCGGCGGCAGGCTGGCCAGCCGGCTGGCGCAGGCGTCGGCCAGATCCAGGGACACGGCGACCTGGTCCAGCAGGCACTCGAACCGGGCCAGGCAGTCACCCTCGCTGCGGGTGACCACCCGCAACGGCCCGGCCAGCTCGCCGTACGCCAGGTAGGGCTCGTCCCGGCGCAGGTCGAAGTCCACCCCGGAGGCCCGCGCCGCCGGGCCGCTCACCCCGTACTGGCCCACCTGCTCACTGGTGAGCACGCCCACGCCCCGGGTCCGGCCGCGGAACCGCTCGCTGCCCCGCACGATGGCCCCGATCCGGGGCAGGTCCGCGCGCACCTCGGCGGCGGCCGCGCCGACCCGGCCGAGCCAGCCCGCGGGCAGTTCCTCCTTCAGCCCCCCGACCCGGTTGAACATGTAGTGCATCCGGCCGCCCGAGACCTCTTCCATGATCGACTGGAGCAGCTCCCGGGCCCGAGCCGCCGCGGCCCCCGCCGCCGCCGCCTCCGCCTCCGCCTCCGCGGACCGCACCGCCTCGTCCGGCCCGGCCGCCGTACCCCCGGCCCCGGCCGCCGCGCCCACCTCGTCCGACTCCGCCCCGGCGGCCACCTCCGGCGGGTACGAGCCCAGGAACGCCAGGTGGCTCAGCACCCGGTTGAGCTCGGCCAGCAACGTGCGCGCCCACACGCCCCGCGGCGGCACCTCGATGCCGGCCAGCCGCTCGGCGGCCAGCACCACGCCGAGTTCGCTCGCGAACGCCCCCAGCCAGTCATGGCGGTTGGCGAGAACGATGATCTGCCGGTAGTCCCGGGCCTCGAAGAGCTTCTCGGCCCCCCGGTGCACGTAGCCGATGACCGGGTCGGCCGTCACGATGCGGTCGCCCTCCAGGGTGAGCCGCAGCCGGAGCATGCCGTGCCCGGAGGGGTGCCCCGCGCCCAGGTTGATAAGCAGGTCGCCGCCGGCGGAGTCGCTGGCGCCGGGCCCCGCCGCCCAGCTACTGGTGACCGCCTCGGCCTGACGCTGCGCCATGCGCTCCATCGTGTCAGAACCTAGCGAGCCGCCAGGCCCGCGAGCGGGGCGGGCAGCGGCACGCCCACCGCCTGGACCAGCCATCCGAACCCGCCGAACCCGGCCGGGTCGGTCAGCTCCGCCTCCTCCGCCGCCACCCGCAGCGCGGTCAGGTACCCGGCCGGGTCACGGCCGGCCTGGCTGAGCGGCGGGCGGCGCGCGCTCAGGCCGAGCGCCCGCAACGCCGCCCGCTGCGTGGTGAGCCGGGTCCGCGTCGCCCCGGCCGCGGTCCCCGCCGCCGCGCACGCGTCCAGGGCCACGTGCGCGGTGATGTCCCGCGACCCGTCCGGGATCGGCCGTACCGCCCGGCCGTCGCGGAACCCGGCCAGGCTCCCGCCCAGCGGCCTGCTGGCCTGCGAGTGCGCGTAATCCGCGGCCAGGGCCAGGCCGCCGTCGAGCCGCCCGATCACGCCCGCCCAGGCCGCGCAGCGCGGATGACCCAGCTCGGCGCGGTCGCCGGGATGGTGCAGCGGCCACCACCGGTGCAGCCAGTCATGCTCCGCCTGGCCGACCGGCGGCCCGGTCCGCTCGGCGCCGCTGCCGGGATCGACCAGCACGATCCGCGGCCCTTCCGAAGTCAGCTCGGCCACGTCCACGGGGATGTTGTCCAGCCACTCGCTGGCTATGACCAGCCCGCGGATCCGGTCGGGCAGCGCGGCCGACCAGCGGATCCGGCTGTCGCCCCCGGGACAGTGCGGTGCGATCTCGACCGCGTGCGGAACGATCCGTTGCGGAAAAGAAAGCCCTGGGCCGGCCGGTACTGGGCCAGCCGGTGGGTCTGCCGGCCCTCCGCCGGCCGGGCCGGGACCGGCGGGCAGGTGCTGCGCGAGCTCCAGGACCTGGCCCAGCAACTCGCCCTGGCCCGCACCGATGTCCACCAGGTCCAGCCGGTCCGGGTGGCCGAGGGCTGCGTCCGCGTGGCGGAGCAGCACGAGGATGGCCTCGGCGTAGCGCGGCGAGGCATGGACCGAGGTGCGGAAGTGGGCCGCTGGGCGTTCCCCGCGGGCGTAGAAGCCGTCCCGGCCGTACAGCGCCTCCTGGGTGGCGGCCCGCCATGTCGTCCACACCGGGCCGACTCTAATGGCCGCCTGGCCCACCGCCGCCGCCCCGAGTTGGCGCCCCCCGCAGCCGGCGGCCCGCGGCCGCCGTTCCCGCGGGCCGCGCCCGCCTCAGCCGGCTTCCCGGAGGCGGCGCCGCGGGCCGCGGATATGCTGATCGTTGCCGTCTGGCACCCGCGGCGAAGGCCAGCGAGAGGAACCCAGCGAGAGGAACGCCGAGGCGATGGGGGACCCTGCGGAGCGCCCGGCCCGGCTCAGGGTCGGCGTGATCGGGGCGGGCCGGGTCGGCACCGTCCTGGGTGCCGCGCTGGAGCGGGCCGGTCACCAGGTGGTCGCCGTCTCCGCCGTGTCCGAGACGTCGCTGGAGCGGGCGGAGCGGATGCTGCCGGGCGCGGCGGTCATGCGCCCGCCGGAGGTGCTGGCCGCGGTGGACCTCGCCCTGCTCACCGTCCCCGACGACGCGCTGCCCGGGCTGGTCTCCGGGCTGGCCGCGACCGACGCGCCGCTGGCCGGGCGGCTGATGGCGCACACCAGCGGCCGGCACGGCACCGCCGTGCTGGAGCCCGCCACCGCGCGCGGCGCGCTGCCGCTGGCCCTGCACCCGGTCATGACGTTCACCGGGCGCCCGGACGACCTCGCCCGGCTGACCGGGGTCAGCTTCGGGGTGACCGCGCCGGAACCGTTGCGGCTCGCGGCCGAGGCGCTGGTCATCGAGATGGGCGGCGAACCCGTGCTCATCGACGAGGCGGCCCGCCCGCTCTACCACGCCGGGCTGGCCAGCGCGGCGAATCACCTCGTGGCCCTGGTCGCGCAGTCGGCCGACGTGCTCCGCGCGGCCGGGGTGGGTGAGCCGGAGCGGATGCTCGGGCCGCTGCTGTCCGCCGCCCTGGACAACGCGCTGCGGCTCGGCGACGCCGGCCTGACCGGCCCGGTCGCCCGCGGCGACGCGGACACCGTGGCCGAGCACGTGCGGGCGCTGGCCAGCGCCTCGCCCGAGGCGCTGCGCGCCTACGTGGCCCTGGCCCGGCTGACCGCCGACCGCGCGCTGGCGGCCGGCATCCTCACCGCCGCGGACGCGCAGCGCCTGCTCGACGTGCTGGCCGGGGCCCCGCGGTGATGCCGGTCGTGGCGCGCACCCGGCTCGGCCTGGCCGCCGCCCGCCGCGGGCTCGCCGCCCCGGTCGTGCTCGTCCCGACCATGGGCGCGCTGCACGAAGGCCACCGCGCGCTCATCCGCCGGGCCCGGCAGATCGCGTCCCCTAACGGTTCTGTCGTGGTGTCCGTGTTCGTGAACCCGCTGCAGTTCGGGGCGGGCGAGGACCTGGACCGCTACCCGCGCACTCTGAAGGACGACATCCTCATCGTGGCCGAGGAGGGCGGGGACCTGCTGTTCGCGCCGGGCGCCCCCCAGATGTACCCGCGGCCCCAGCTGATCACCGTGGATCCCGGGCCGGTCGGCCGCATCCTGGAAGGGGAGTCCCGGCCCGGGCACTTCGCCGGTGTGCTGACCGTGGTGGCCAAGCTGCTCCAGCTGGTCCGCCCGGACGTGGCGGTGTTCGGCGAGAAGGATGCGCAGCAGCTCGCGCTGGTCCGCCGGATGGCGGCAGATCTCGACCTGGGCGTCGAGATCGCCGGCGTGCCCATCGTGCGCGACCCCGACGGGCTCGCGATCTCCAGCCGCAACCGGTTCCTGTCCCCGGCCGAGCGGCGGACGGCGCTGCTGCTGCCCGCGGCGCTGCGGGCGGGCCAGGAGGCGGCCCCGGACGGCCCGGCCGCGGTCCGCAAGGCCGCGGGCGAGGTCCTGGCCACCCGTGCGGACCCGCCGCTGGAGCTGGACTACCTGGCGCTCGTGGACCCGGACACGTTCGGGGAGGCCGGCGAGGACCACGCGGGCCCGGCCCGGCTCCTGGTGGCCGCGCGGGTCGGCACCACCCGGCTGATCGACAACATCCCGCTGAGCCTGGAGTGCCATGCTGCTGACGATTGACGTGGGCAACACCAACACCGTGCTGGGCGTGTTCGACGGTGACCAGATCATCGAGCACTGGCGGATCAACACCGACCCGGACCGGACCGCGGACGAGATCGCGGTGCTGCTGCGCGGGCTGCTCGAGCACAGCTCGCTGGTCAAGGACGCGGACGTCAGCGGGATCGCGCTGTGCTCCACGGTGCCCTCAATGCTGCACGAGATGCGGGAGATGTGCCGCCGGTACTACGGGGACATCCCGTCGCTGATCATCGAGCCGGGGGTGCGCACCGGGGTGTCCGTCCGGATGGACAACCCCAAGGAAGTCGGCAGCGACCGGATCATGAACACGGTGGCCGCGGTGCACCTGTACGGCGGCCCGGCCATCGTGGTGGACTTCGGCACCTCGACCAACTTCGACGCGGCCAGCGCGAAAGGCGAATTCGTCGGCGGGGCGCTCGCCCCCGGCATCGAGATCTCGGTGGACGCGCTGACCCGGCGGGCCGCCCAGCTGCTCAAGGTGGAGCTGACCCGGCCGCACCACGTGATCGGCAAGAACACGGTGGAGGCCCTGCAGTCCGGCATCATCTTCGGGTTCGCCGGCCAGGTCGAGGGCATCGCGCGCCGGATGGCCGCCGAGCTTGCCCCGGAGGATCCGGCCTCGGTGACGGTGATCGCGACGGGCGGGCTGGCCCCGCTGGTCCTCGACGAGGTGAGCGTCATCGACGCGTACGAGCCGTGGCTGACGCTGATCGGGCTGCGCCTGGTGTTCGAGCGCAACAACCTCAGTGCGTGGCCGGGGGCGTCCCGGGACGCTCCGGGGCCGGGGGCGTCACGGAACCCTCCGGGGTCGGGTGCGTCCCGGGACGCTCCAGATAGGTCCGGTCCGGCTGGGTGAAGCCGAACCGCTCGTACAGGCCGTGCGCGTCGGAGGTGTGCAGCGTCCACCGGAATGAGGCGCCGGGGCCCCGGTCGATCATCGTGGCGACCAGTTCCACGCCCAGGCCCTGGCCGCGGAACTGCTTGTCGATGTAGACGTCGGCCAGGTAGGCGAAGCCGGCCCCGTCCGAGACGGCCCGGGCGAACCCGATCGTCGCGCCGGTGGCGCTCTGGTAGACGCCGACTACCCGCCAGGCGCCGTCGAGTTGCTGCTCGACGACGCTGCGGGTCCGCCAGCGTCCCCAGTAGGCCTCGGTGGACAGGAACTGCCACAGCGTGTCCCGGTCCACCCGGCGCCGATCGTCGTCCAGCTCGTACTGCCCCACGGTGATGCGCACGTCAGTGACTGTATCGGTCCCATCCGCCCCCTTCCTCCTGGTTTCTTCCGGGTTCCTTCTGTCGTGATCAACCGATTGGTGTCGTCCCGGCAACACCAATCGGTTGATCACGAGCGGCTGGGTACGCTCGGACGGGTGGACAGCGAGGGAGTAGAGGGAGTAGCAGCGGCCGGTCCGGAGGATGCGAGCGTTCCGGAGCAGATGCGGGTCCGGCTGGACAAGCGCCAGCGGCTGCTGGACGAGGGCGTGGACCCTTACCCGGTCGGTTTCCCGCGCACCGCGACCATCGGCGAGGTCCGGGCCCGGTACCCCGGCCTGGAGCCGGACACCCACACCGGGGACCGGGTCGGCGTGACCGGCCGGGTGATGCTCTCCCGGGTCGGCGGGAAGCTCAGCTTCGCCACCATCCGGGACGGCACCGGCGACATCCAGGTCATGATCTCCCTGGACCGGGTCGGGCCGGACGCGCTGGCCGCCTGGAAGCGGGACGTGGACCTCGGTGACCACATCGGGGTGGAGGGCGAGGTGATCTCCTCCCGCCGCGGCGAGCTGTCCATCCTGGCCGACCGCTACGCGATCACCGCCAAGGGCCTGCGGCCGCTGCCGGAAAAGCACCGGGGGCTCAGTGACGTGGAGTCCCGGGTGCGGCACCGTTATGTGGACCTGATCGTGAATCCTGACGCCAGGCGGATGGCCGGGATCCGCGCCGCGGTCATCCAGTCCATCCGGCAGGACCTGCACCAGCGGGGCTTCCTCGAGGTGGAGACGCCGGTGCTGCAGGCCGTGCACGGGGGCGCCAACGCGCGGCCGTTCGTCACCCGGATCAACGCGTACAACATGGAGCTCTTCCTGCGGATCGCGCTGGAACTGCACCTGAAGCGGCTCATCGTCGGCGGCATCGAGAAGGTCTACGAGATCGGCCGCATCTTCCGCAACGAGGGGGTCGATTCCACCCACAATCCCGAGTTCACGATGCTGGAGGCGTACGAGGCCTACGGCGACTACGACACCGTGGCCACCCTGACCCGGGAACTGATCCAGAACGCGGCCGTGGCGGCGTACGGCGCCCCGGTGGCGCACCGGGACGGGCAGGAGTACGACCTCAGCGGCGAGTGGCCGGCCAAGACCGTGTACGGCGCGATCTCCGGGGCCCTGGGCGAGGAGATCGACCCGGGGACCAGCGAGGACCGGCTGCGCAAGCTGTGCGCCCAGGCGGGCGTGCCCGCCGAGCCGGGCTGGGGCCACGGCCAGATCGTGCTGGAGATGTACGAGCGGCTGGTGGAGGAGCGGACCGTCGAGCCGACCTTCTACCGCGACTTCCCCGTGGACGTGTCCCCGCTGACCCGGGCGCACCGGGAGGACCCGCGGCTGGCCGAGCGCTGGGACCTGGTCGCGTTCGGCACCGAGCTGGGCACCGGGTACTCGGAGCTGGTCGACCCGGTCGAGGAACGCCGCAGGCTCACCGCCCAGTCGCTGCTCGCGGCGGGCGGCGACCCGGAAGCCATGCAGCTGGACGAGGACTTCCTGCAGGCGCTGGAGTACGGGATGCCGCCGACCGGCGGCGTGGGGGTGGGCATCGACCGCGTGCTCATCATGCTGACCGGCGAGAACATCCGGGAGACTACCCTGTTCCCCCTGGTCCGCCCGCAGTAGCCCGCGGGGGATCAGCCTC
>JAOPYP010000288.1 GCA_025964635.1 Actinomycetes bacterium
CGCTCGTAGTCCGCCAGCGCGGCGCGGATGGCCTTGGCGTCGGTGTCGGTCCGGCGCAGGGCCGCCGTGCGGGCGATCTGCTGCTCGATGACCTGCCGGAAGTCCAGCAGCAGCTCCACTTCCTGCCACTCGCTGCTGAGCGTGCGGCGGATCATCTCGGCGGACTCCGGGCCCCAGCCGGACGTCACGAACGTGCCGCCTGACCGGCCCCGGCGGACCGTGACGTATCCCGCCTCGGCCAGCCGGGCGATCGCCTCGCGGACCGTGGCCCGGCTGACGCTCAGCATCGCGGCCAGCTCGCGTTCAGTGGGCAGCCGTTGGCCGGGCACGAACTGGCCGAGCGCGATCGCGGTCACGAACCGCTCGGCGATCCGCTCGCCGGTGGTCCGGACGGTCATCGGGCTGAGCAGCCCCTGCCGCCGCGAGGTGTCCGGTTCCGTCCCCGCCGGCGTCCGGCCCGCCCCGGCCGGCGTCCGGCCCGCCCCGGCCGGCGACCGGTCCGGTCCCGGCGGCGTCTCCCCGGGCCCCCCGGTCACGCCGCACTCCCCCCGGCCAGCCCGCCCGCCGCGTAGTACCCGGCCAGGAAGCGGGCCAGGGTCCGGGCCCCGGCCACGATGCTGTCCAGCTCGACCGCCTCGTCCGTGCCGTGGATGTTGCGGGTCCGCGGCCCGTAGGCCAGGGCGGGCACCGCGTACTGGTTCAGGTAGATGCGCGCGTCCGTGGTGCTGCCCAGCACGAACTGGCGGGGTGGCCGGCCATGCGCCGACTCGTGCGCGCTGGACACCGCGGCCGCCAGCGGGTGCGCCGCGTCGAGCAGATAACCCTCGGCCCGGAAACCCGCCGCACGCACCTGCGGCGGATGCTCCGCGAGCCACGGGTCGGCCGCGGCCGCGGCGGCCACGGCGTCCGCGACCCGGGTCAGCGCCTCGTCCGGCGTCCAGCCGGGCGGGAAGCCGACCCGCACGCCGAGAACGGCCTGCCCAGGCACGCTGGACGGCCAGTCACCCGCGCGGAACGTCCCGACGTTCACCGCGCAGGCCCCGTCGACCCCCGCGAACGGCCCGTCGAGATGCAGGGCCATTTCTTTCTCCAACGATCTGACCGCGTCAATCAGCCGCCACGCCGAATCCACCGGGTTCACCGCGCGGTGCGCGGATTCGGCGTGCGCGGGCAGGCCGCGCACGGTCAGTTCGGCCCAGAGGATGCCCACGCCGCCCAGCAGCAGGCCCAGGTCGGTCGGCTCGAGCAGCACGGCCGCGTCGGCCAGCACCCCGGCGCGGGCCGCGGCGAGCGTCCCGTTGCCGGTGCACTCCTCCTCGATGACCGACGCGAAGCTGAGCCGGCCGCGCAGCCAGCCGGGCACGGCGGACTGGAGGGCCCCCAGGGCCAGCGACGCGAGCGCGAACCCGCCCTTCATGTCGCCGGCGCCCCGGCCGGCCAGCCAGCCGTCCCGGCGGACGGGCTGGAACGGCGGCGCGGACCACAGCGGCGCCTCGGCGGGCACCACGTCGATATGCCCGTTGAGCAGCAGCGACGGCCCGGTCCCGGCGGCCAGGTGCCCGATCACGTTGCCCCGCCCCGCGTACGGCAACTGCGGGACGCCCGCGACCGGGTCCGCTGCGATGTCCTCCGGGATGGGCAGGACCGAGGTGTCGAAGCCCAGCCGGTCCAGCTCGCCGCGGACCACCTGCTGCGCACACATCTCCGTGCCGACCGTGCTCGGCGCGGCGACCAGCCGCTCCAGGAACCCGAAGGCATCCTCGGCGAGGTCGTCGATCGCCCGGTCGAGAGCGCTCAGCAGGGCGGGATCCAGGGGACTCTGCACAGGCCATCCAAAAGACTAAAGGTTGAGACATTAGACCTTTTAGCCCGAGATCCTGTCAACCCCCTCGCAATGGAGTCCCAAGGCAAGCGCGCCCGGCCCCGAACGGGGACGGGCAACCGGTTCCGGGAAAGCGCACCGCCGCTGGACAGATGCGGGCAACGGGTTCCGGGAAAGCTCACCCGCCGCCAGACAGGGACGGGCAACCAAGTCCAGGGAGGCGCACCGCTGCCGGACAGATGCGGGCAACCGGGTCCGGGGAAGCGCACCCGCCCCCCGACGGGGCGCATCCTGGGCCAGGTGCCTCCCGAGGACCAGCCCGGCTCTCCCCTGCATCCCGGACACGCGTTCTGGCGTGGCCGGTGTGGCTGGTGTTACGGGTATGCAGTCCGGGCAGGCCTGCCCGTTGATGATCAACCGATTGGTGTCGCGTGGACGACACCAATCGGTTGATCACGAATTGCCGGCGGGACAGCCCAGCGCCCGGCCATGGATGGGTGCCGGTTCAGGCGTCCCCCAGGCTTGGGGATGGGAGACTGATCGGGTAACACCCCGCCCCAACATCATCACCGTCAGGGGTGGGCGCGGAGGGCGGCGATCATCCACTCGAAGGCCGGCACGTGCGGCTGGAACGGCGGCCAGCCGTTGATGATCCCCATCAGCTGCCAGTACCGCTCGGCGCGGGCATCCGTGCCCGCCTCCAGCTGCTCCCGCAACTGCGGACGGCGCTGGTCACCTGGAGTGCCGGCCAGGATGCGGTCCAGCACGGCCGCGCCCTCCTCGGACTCGGGCGCCACCCCGTGCTCGGCGGCTGGGCCCGCCTGCTCCAGGACCCGGGCCACGAAGTCCGGGGTCCGGGCCTGTTCCTCGTCGGTCACCGGGTCCGCCGCGCGGGCCTGCGCGCCCTGCTCGGCCATGGTCCGGATCCGGCGGCGGAACCCCGCGTCCTGGACCAGCTCGGCCAGCTCCACCCACGCGTCCACCTGCTCGGGCGACGGGTCGTCGGGCAGGCCGGGAGTGATCCGGCGCATGTGCGCGGCCAGCCCCGGGTCGGGTTCCAGCCCGGCGAACATCTCGTCCACGAAGTCGTCGATGATCTGCTTGCGTTCCTGGGCGGACAGCATGGCCAGCTTGTTCATCAGGGTCATCTCCTCAGTGCCTGGTTTCCTCCGTGCCACCGTGGCCAGCACGGCCCGGCGCAGCCGGAGCGTCCGGATCTGCGCGTCCAGCGCCTCCACATGGGTCGCGGCGACCTCGCCCACGGTGGCCTGGCGGTCCAGCACGCGCCGCACCTCGGCCAGTCCCAGGCCCAGCTCGCGGAGCGTGGCGACCAGCTCCAGCCGGGCCACGGCGGCCGCGTCGTACCGCCGGTGGTCGCGGCCGGTGCGCCCGGCCGGGGGCACCGCGCCGATGTCGGACCAGTACCGGATGGTGCGGACCGGCAGACCGGTGCGCTGCGCCAGCTGGCCGATGGTGAGCATCGTGGTGGCGTCGTCCATGCCTGCGAGTCTGGCGTCTCCAGCCACTGGAGATGCAAGCCCTTTCCTTAGCCCCCCGTCGTCCCGGGCGCGGGGGGCAGGGACGGCCCGGCCGGGCCGCCCGGGCTGCCCCGGGCGCGGGGCCAGCCACCCGGTAGGGCACGCTTGGCGGGTGAGCCGCCCGCAGCGGGGGAAGAGGATCAGCGACAGTTACCGGGGGTGACGCTCAACGATGTCCGGAAGTAAGGCCAAGCCGGCCTGGTTCGAGCCGGAGCTGGCCACGCTGACCCGGGACCGGTTCTCGGACCCGAACTGGATATACGAGCGGAAACTCGACGGCGAGCGCTGCCTGGCCTTCCGCGACGGCGGTGAGCTGCGCCTGATGACCCGCAACCAGAAGGTGGTCACCAGCACCTACCCCGAGCTGGCTGAGGCGCTGATGGCCCAGCAGGCCAGCGATTTCGTGCTGGACGGGGAGGTAGTCGCGTTCTCGGAGGGCCAGACCCGTTTCGCCCAGCTACAGCAGCGGATGCAGGTGGCCCGCCCGTCCGCCGAGCTGCTCCGCACGGTGCCGGTCCAGTACTACCTGTTCGACGTCCTCTGGGCGGACGGCACCGATCTGCGCCCGCAGCCGTTGCGGGAACGCAAGCAGCGGCTGCACCAGCTGCTGGACTTCGCCGACCCGCTGCGGTTCACCGAGCACCGGGTCGGGGACGGCGTGGGGTTTTACCAGGAAGCCTGCCAGCAAGGCTGGGAAGGGCTGATCGCCAAGCGGGCCGACGCGCCGTACGTGGGCGGCCGGACCAAGGACTGGCTGAAGTTCAAGTGCGAGAACAACCAGGAGTTCGTGATCGGCGGGTACACCGACCCGCAGGGCAGCCGGACCGGCCTCGGGGCGCTGCTGCTCGGCGTCTACGACTCCGACGGGCAGCTGGTCTACGCGGGCAAGGTGGGGACCGGCTTCGACGAGCAGACCCTGCACCGTCTGCACGACGAGCTGTCCGCGCTGGAGCAGGACCGCAGCCCGTTCGACCGGGGCAACCCGCCCCGCGCCGGGGTGCACTGGACCAAGCCCCGGCTGGTCGCGCAGATCGGCTTCAGCGAATGGACCACGGCCGGGCAGCTGCGCCACCCCAGGTTCCAGGGACTGCGCCGGGACAAGAGCCCGGCCGACGTGATCCGGGAGGTTCCGCAAAGTGGCTAGCACCACGACCCGCGAACAGGTCAAGGTCGGGCGGCTGACCGTCGCGCTGACCAACACCGGCAAGGTGCTGTTCCCCGACGACGGGATCACCAAGGGCGACCTCATCGGGTACTACCAGGCCGCCGCCGACGTGATGCTGCCGTACCTGCGAGACCGCCCGGTGGCCATGGCCCGCTACCCGGACGGCATCACCGGGGAACGCATCTTCCAGAAGAACGTGGGCCGCCACTTCCCGGACTGGATCCCCCGGGTCGAGGTGGGCAAGCAGGGCGGCCAGCTGTGCCAGGTGGTCTGCACCAAGGCGGCCGACCTGGTCTACCTGGCCAACCAGGCGACCATCGAGCTGCACCCGTTCCTGAGCCGGGTCGGGCAGGAGGACTCGCCGGACCAGCTGCACCGGCCCGACATGCTGATCTTCGACCTCGATCCCCCGGACACCGGGCACTTCGAGGCGGTCCGCACCGCCGCGCTGCGGCTGCGCGAGATCCTCGAGGACGATCTGGGACTGGCCGCGTTCGTGAAGACCACCGGCAGCAAAGGGCTGCACGTGCAGGTCCCGCTGAATGGCCGGGAGGACTTCGACCCGGTCCGCGAGTTCGCCCGCGACGTGGCCGCGCTGCTCGCCGCGGCCGAGCCGGACCTGGTCACCGTGGAGCAGCGCAAGGACGCCCGGCACGGCCCGGTGTACGCGGACATCATGCGCAACGCCTACGCCCAGACCGCGGTGGCGGCGTACTCGGTCCGGGCCCGGCCCGGTGCCCCGGTCGCGACCCCGGTGAGCTGGGACGAGGTCGCCGACCCAGCCCTCGCTGCGGACAGTTTCACGCTGCGTACCATGTCCGACCGGCTGGCCCAGCTGGGCAAGACCGGTGACCCGTGGGCCGGGATGTCCCGGCACCGGCAGGGGCTGAGCCGGCCGCGGCGGCTTCTGGCCCGGAAGCACCCGTGAGCGGGCGGGTGAGTAGGCGATAAGACCGTTAGGGAAAGAGGAGGGCCGCATGACGATCGGCGAGCTGCTGGCCGAGGCGTTCGGCCGGGTCCACGGGGTGGCGCTGGGCGCCGTGCGCGGGCTGTCCGAGGAGGAGCTGGCGTTCCGCCCCGAGGGACGGTGCAACTCAATCGCGTGGCTGGTCTGGCACCTGACCCGGATCCAGGACGACCACATCGCCGAGGTGGCGCGCACCGAGCAGGCCTGGACGGCGGACGGCTGGGCCGAGCGGTTCGGGCTGCCGTTCCCGCCGGCCGAGACCGGGTACGGCCACAGCAGCGCGGAGGTCGCGGCCGTCCGGGCGCCGGCCGACCTGCTCGTCGGGTACTACGAGGCCGTGCACGGGCGCACGGTCAAGTACGTGGAGGGCCTGGGCCAGGCGGACCTGGATCTGGTGGTGGACGAGCACTGGGATCCGCCAGTCACCCTGGGCGCCCGGCTGGTCAGCGTGATCTCGGACGACCTGCAGCACGGCGGGCAGGCGGCCTACGTGCGCGGGCTGCTGCCACGCCGCTGAACGGACGGCTGAACCCGGCCGCCTGAGCGCGGCTGGCTGAGCGTGGGTGCGCTCAGGCGGGCCCGAACAGGGAGTCGAGCGCGGCGTCGATCGTCGCGGCGAGCGGCCCGATCTTGGGCAGCACGGGTTCGGGCGGGGTCGCATCCACGGCGTCGCACTCGGCCAGGGCGGCCGGGTCCAGGAACCGGGTCAGCTGCCCGTATCCGTGCCGGTCGTCCGAGGCCATCCGGTGATGGTGCATCCGCAGCGGCGCGTACAGGTACAGCTGGTCCCGCGCCCGGGTCACAGCCACATAGAACAGCCGCCGCTCCTCCTCCAGCCCGGCCCGGCTGGACAGCGACATGTCGCTGGGCACCGCCCCGTCCACCAGTTGCAGCAGGTGCACCACCGGCCACTCGAGCCCCTTGGCCGAGTGGATCGTGGACAGGACGAGGTAGTCGTCGTCCAGCCGCGGCGGCCCGGCCAGGTCCGACGAGGACACCGGCGGGTCGAGGGCCAGCTCGACCAGGGCGTCGTGCAGCGAGGGCCGGGTGGCGGCCGCGTCGACCAGGCGCTGCAGGTCGGCGATCCGGATCCCGGCGTCGGGGTAGCGCTCGCGGATCGGGGCGTCCAGCGCGGTCAGGATCCCCGCGGCGCGGTCGGCCGTGCGCTCGCGTCCCGCCGCGTCGGCCAGGCAGGACATGGTGTCCGTTACGGCCGGGCGGGCCCGCGGGGGCAGCACGTCAGCCGCGGCCTTCCAGTGCTCCCAGAGCTGGGGGTCGCCCAGTCCCAGGGCCCCGATGAAGCGGCGGGCGTGCTCGGGCCCGATCCCTTCGTGCAGCCGGAGCAGCCGGAACCAGGCCAGGTCGTCCGCGGGGTTAGTGACCACCCGAGCCGCGGCCATGAAGTCCTTGACGTGGGCGGCCTCAGTGAACCGGATGCCGCCGTACTTGATGAACGGGATGCGCCGGACCGAGAGCTCGATCTCCAGCACGTCGCTGTGCTGGGCGGC
>JAOPYP010000370.1 GCA_025964635.1 Actinomycetes bacterium
CCCGCCATCCGGGAGCTCGCTGGTCACCGTGAGCACCGCGTAGTCGCTGGTGACGTCGGCTGGCTCCACCCGGAGCATGAAGCGCATCGACTCCAGGAAGGCCAGCAGCGGCCCGGCCGTGCCCGGCTCGACGTGCGCCCAGAGCGCGTCCCCGTCGTCGGTGAGGGTCAGGTGGTGCTCGATGTGGCCCTGCGGGCTGAGAATCAGCGCCTCGGCGGGCTGGCCCGGCTCGAGGTGCTCGAGATGCTGGGTGGTCAGGCTGTGCAGCCAGGACAGCCGGTCCGGGCCGGTGATGCGGACCACGCCGCGGTGCGAGCGGTCCACCATCCCCGTGCCGGCGGCCAGCTCCCGCTGTTCCGCGTTGGGGTTCCCGTAGTGCGCGGCGACCCCCGCGTCGGGGGCGACGCCGGCCACGGCGCCAGGGGCGTTCAGCAGCGGACTGTCCATGGTGTCAATCTATGCCGTGTGGCCCGGGGCCCCGCCGGTGTGGCCCGCGTTCTGGCAGTCGGCGCAGCGGCCGAACACGGTCAGGTGGCCGACGTCGGTCTCGAACCCGTGGTGGTCGGCCAGCGCGGTCACCAGCGCCCGCACCGCGTCCGGGCCGACCTGGGTGACCCGGCCGCACTCGGAGCACACCAGGTGCACGTGCTCGGCCTCTTCGGCCAGGTGGTAGCGCGGCGCGCCGTGCCCCAGATGGGTGTGCGTGACCAGCCCGAGCTGCTCGAGGAGTTCCAGGCTCCGGTAGATCGTGGAGATGTTCACCCCGCGGGCGGTCTGCTGCACCGAGGCGCAGATCTCCTCCGGGGTGGCGTGCTCCAGCCTGGTGACCGCCTCCAGCACGAGCTGGCGTTGCGGGGTGACCCGATAGCCGCGGGCCCGCAACTCCTCGTCCCACGCCTGCCTCATGGGCCGAGACTAACGCCGCGCTGGCGGGACCGCGAACAAACACATTTGCCTGCGCCCGGGAGGCTGGCATAATCTCGTCGCAACGCGGGAGAGGAGGTGGTCCAACAGCATGCATGGCAGTAGGACTCGCGAGGTGGCTGTCAGCTAGCCGCCGTCCCGCCGACGCACTGGTGTGGCCTGGCCCGTTGTGGCCCAGCCCACCGTGCGATCACCGGCCCGTGCGTAGGGCTTCACCGGGTGGTCTCTTCCGCCTGGTGTCCGGCCCCGCGTGCCGCGCGCGAAGGCGGCGGCCGGCGAATACTCGGCAGACACCGGACCCCCGGGCCGACTGGACTGTCCAACCAGTCCCCCGGTGCGTAAGCACCGGGGAGCCGCCCGGGGGTTTTAATTTTCCCCCTTTTCCTGGTTTCCGCGGTACAGGCCGTTCACAGTAATTGACCCGGCGAGGCCTGCTTTAACCGCGCAGCGGCCGCTTTCCCGCCCATAGTAAAGACATAATTAATTTCATCCGGCGCCCGCGAATTTACTTCTGGAATCAGCGCCGGTCATCGCTGCGTTTACTTCCTATCCTGGCTGTCCCCGCGTAATGTTCGGGGTTCACCGCACAGGAAAGGACGATAGATGCGGAAGCTCCGTCGCGCCGGTACCGCCGTCGCGGTCATGTCCCTCGTGCTCACGCTCAGCGCGTTCACCCAGGGAGGGACGCGGAGCGCCCCGGCGGCCGCGCCCGGCGGCCCGATGGTCGCCGCCGCCGGGCAGATCTGGCGGGCCAGCACCGCCCGCCCCCGGCACACCGTCATCCACTCGCTGAACTGGGCCGGGTACGCCGCCAACCGGGCGGGGACCACGTTCCGCTCCGTGAGCGCCGCGTTCTCCGTCCCGTACGCGAACTGCCAGGGCGCCACGACGTCCTACTCCTCGCACTGGGTGGGCCTGGACGGGCTGGGCTCGGCCAGCGTCGAGCAGGTGGGCATCGAGGCCGACTGCTCCGGATCCAGGGCGCAGTATTACGCGTGGTACGAGATGTACCCCAAGCCCGTATCCGTCGCTTTCCAGGTGCGTGCGGGTCATGCGGTCCAGGCCAGCGTCACCTATAAGGGATCCGCCCGGAAATTTGTGCTGACGCTACGCGATACCACCAATGGGAGGCATTTCAGCCGGACGCTGAAATGCGCGGCTAAAGCGTGCCTGCGCTCCTCCGCCGAGGTGATCAGTGAGGCACCGTCGAACGGCTCGGGGGGCATTCTGCCGCTGGCGGATTACCGGGCGGCCGGTTTCTCGAGCATCGGGCTGACCACGTCCAGGGGACGTCACAGCGGCCTGAATTCCCGGGCCTGGAACACCTACCAGATCGTCGGGGTGGGCGACTCCAGCCACCAGATCGAGGCCCAGCCCACCTTGCTGGTCCGGGGACGGGCGTTCAGCACGTACTGGTTCCGGGCGAGCTGACCGGGCCCCGGGGGCCAGTTCCCGTGCTGCTCAGCTGACCGGGCTCAGCTCCCGGCCCCCCGCCTGCCCGCCCTCAGCTGCCTGCGCTCAGCTCCCGCGCTCAGCGGCCGGCCCGCTTGAGCTGCGCGGACAGATGCGGCTGCAGCGGCTGGCCCATGGCCGCCATGTCGTAGGCCCAGCCCAGGTCCTGGTCCGCGCCGACCAGCCCGTAGAGCCGGTGGCCGGCCGTCACCTCCTTGGCCGTCGTGGTCCGGGCCACCACGTCCGTGCGCAGCTCGATCTTGGTGCCGGTGACCTCGCCCACGTAGATCTCGGCGATCCCCGACGGGTGGGCCAGGATCAGCTCGACCTGGCCGCCAGGCTGCGGCCGCCAGTATCCGGTCTCGGTCGCCAGCGGCCGGACCAGGTTCCCGTCCTCGTCCAGCAGCCAGCTCCGGCTGGCGTAGATGAGGAACGGCTTGCCGTTGTGGCTGAACGTGATCTCCTGGCCGAACCGGAAGCTTTCGATGGTCGGGTAGCCTCCGACCCCGGCGCCCTCCCACCGGCCGAGCAGCAAGCTCAGCGGGGCCAGGTCAGGGTGGAGCTCCGGGGCCCGCGCGGTTTCGCTGGGCCCGGCTTGCTCAGACATGGGGCTTCTCCCCCCGGGTGGCCCGCAGCAGACGCAGCGACAGCAGCGCCGCTGCCGCCATCACCGCCGCGAACGCGGCGGCGAGGAGGACCCCGCTGACGATTCCCTGCATGACCACCCTCCCAACCTGAGCAGTGTACGGACCCGCCGGAATGCCGGGCGTCCGCCATGCCGACGATCGCACGTCACGTTAAAGTGCGTCCATGACCGCGCGGAGCCTCGTTATCAAGATCACTGCGGGTAAGGACGACCCCGAGCGATGCAACCAGGCCTTCAACGTGGCGGCGGCCGCTACCGTCAGCGGCGTGCCGGTGTCACTGTGGCTGACCGGGGAAGCGTCCTGGTTCGCGCTACCCGGCCGGGCCGGTGACTTCACCCTGCCGTACGCCCCCCCGCTCACCGACCTGCTGGCCACCGTCCTGGCCGCGGGCACGGTCTCGCTGTGCACGCAGTGCGCGGCGCGGCGCGGCATCGCCCCGGAGGACGTGATCACGGGGATACGCATCTCGGGCGCGTCCACCTTCGTGGCCGAGATCATGGCGGACGGCGCCCGGGCGCTGGTGTATTGAGCCTGCTGCCTGAGGCGCTGAGCCTGAGGCGCTGAGCCTGAGGCGTTGAGCCTGGCGGGCTGAGCGGGGTGGATGAGGGGCGCCTACCCCACCGGCACGGCGGCCAGCCGCTGCTCACGGAAGCGGGCGGTCCATGCCTCGTACTCCCCGTCCAGCGGCGGCAGCGTGCCCACCGCCCAGCTCAGCAGCAGGTCAGCCAGGGCGGGGTTGCGGACCAGGGCCGGCCCGTGCAGGTAGGTGCCCAGCACCCGGCCCGCGTAGGCACCCTCGGTCCCGTCCCCGTTGCCCACCCCGGTCAGCACCCGGGCCAGCGGCCTGGCCCCAGGCCCGATCCGGGTCACGCCCTGATGGTTCTCGAACCCGCTCAGCCGGGGCACCCCCAGTTCCGGATCCACGTCCGCCAGGATCTCCCCGACCCCCCGGCGCTCACCCCGCCCGCTGCGGATGTCCAGGATCTCCAGGCCCGCCACGGGCTGGCCCTTGTCCCCGCCGAACTCCGCGCCAATCAGCTGATAACCGGCGCAGACCGCGAAGACCACCGAGCCCTGGGCGGCCGCGGCGGCCAGCCCCGCGTCCGTGCGCAGCCGGCGGGCGGCCAGCACCTGCGGGAGGTCCTCGCCGCCGCCTAGCAGGTAGATATCGCCGTGCCGGGGCACCGGCTGGTCGGCGTTGACCTGGATGGCCTCGACCCCGATGCCGCGCAGCCGGGCCCGCCGCTCCAGCACCAGCAGGTTGCCGCGGTCCCCGTAGGTGCTGAGCAGGTCCGGGTACACCCAGACCAGGCGCAGGTTGCTAGGCCCGCGGGCGTGTGCTCCCATTCCGCTCTCCCTCTGGTCGGGTGGTGTTCCCCGGGTCACGCCGCCCGGCCGACGGCCGTGCGGATCTGCTGGAACGCGGTGTAGTTGGCGATCACGTCCAGGGTCCCGCCCGGCCGGACCCGGCTGACAGCCTCGTCGATCCCGCCGACTAGCTCGAACGGCACGCCGTCGGCTTCCAGCCGGACGGCCAGGTCCAGCCCGCGCTCCCCGGACACGAATACCGGCCGGTCGCGGACCACGCGGTAATCCACGTCCCACAGCCACGAGGTGTCCCGGCCGTCGGGAACCTGCGCGTTGACCGACAGCAGCACGGGCGCCCGCGCCGGGTCCAGCACGTCGAACGCCTCGAGCCAGCCGGCCGGGTTCTTGGCCAGGAGCAGCCGGACCGTACGGCCGTCCCGTTCCACCTGGGTGTACCGGCCGGCCACCGAGGTCACGGAGCGCATTTTCTGCAGGGCCGCCGCCGGGCTGACCCCGAACACCTCGGCGACGGCGAGCGCCATCACCGCGTTGGACCGGTTAGCCCGGCCCGGCAGGGCCAGCGACAGCTCGGTCACCCGGCCCGCCGAGTCGATGACCGAGGACCCGTCCAGCACCCAGCGCGCCGAGGGGCGGCTGAACTCGCACTCGCCGCACCGCCAGCCCAGGTCGTCACGCCGCAGATGCGATCCGCACCGCGGGCAGCACCAGGAATCCTCGTGCCAGCGCTGGCCCGCCGCGACCCAGGTGACCTGGTGGGCGCCGCTGGCCGCCCACGCGATCAGCGGGTCGTCGGCGTTGGCCACCACCCGGCAGTCCGGGGCCGCCTCGAACGCCTCCCGCCAGCGCCGCGCGACGAGCCAGATCTCCGCCGCCCGGTCCATCTGGTCGCGGCTGAGGTTGAGCAGCGTGACCACCCGGGCATTAGTGGCCTGGAGCACGGAGGGGACGTACTTCTCGTCCGTCTCCAGCACCGCGTACGGCGCCTCGGGGGCCGCGCCCAGCGCGGCGGCCAGCCCGGCCTCCATGTTCGCGCCGAACGCATTGGAGGCCACCTGCTGGCCCAGCGCGCTCAGCGCCGAGGTGATCAGCCGCGTGGTCGTGGTCTTGCCGTTCGTCCCGGTGACCAGGACGACCTGCCGGTCGGCCGCGAGCAGCGACAGCAGGCCGGGCTCCACGCGCAGGCCGATGACCCCGCCGATCACGGATCCGTCGCCCCGGCCCGCGAGCCGCGACATCCGGCCCGCGGCCCCGCCCAGCGTGGTCGCGACGCGCGCCCGCATCGGAAGCTTGCCCATGGCCGACGATGCTATCCGGCCGGGGCCCCGCGGCGGCACCGGTCCGGCCGGCCGCCGGGCCCGCCGCCCCGCAGGTCTGGGGTGCGGGGCCCGGCGCGGCGGCCCCGCCCACCTCTTCCGCCACACCCGCCTCACCGGAGGTTCAGAGCAGGCTCAGAAGGAAGGCACACGGCGGGGAGAAGGGCCGGAGGCACAGTGGAGGCATACACGGTGAAGACATACGAGCGAGACCAGCGCCGGCGGGCCTGCCGCAGGCGCGGAGATAAGGAGACCCCAGTCATGAGTGCCCTGGTCCTGGCCAATTTCCCGATCGCGGCTCTGATTTTCGCGGCCATGGTGGGCATCCCGCTGTGGCTGACCTTCAAGCGCCCCGACCGCGCACCCCGCTTCGCCCAGGCCCGCACCCCGGCGCACCGCGACCACGTGGCCGCCTGACCCTCCGGACCCGGCCCTGAGACACGGACCGGCCCTGAGACACGGTCCGGCCCAGACACGGACCGGCCCAGACACGGACCGGCCCCGCTGACCCGCGACGCGGCGGGAACCACCCCCCGGTTCCCGCCGCGTCGCCGCGTCTCAGCCCCGGTGGTCCTGGCGCCAGTCGAATGGGTCGGGCGGCGGCCCCAGGTTCGGCGGCGGGCCGCCGTCGTCCCGCCAGCCGATGGGCGCCTCGGCCGGGTCACGGGCCGGCGGCGC
>JAOPYP010000415.1 GCA_025964635.1 Actinomycetes bacterium
AGCGGCGGGGGTTCACGTTGAAGTGCCCCCACTGGCCTGAGGCTTCGGCGCCTGCGGTCCGGCAGCCGACCATACGGCCGCCAAATGATCCGCCCCTTCCCGGAGGTCACCAGCACGGCACGACAGCCCGCCCAGAAGCGATTCTGCGGACAGAAGTGAGCACCGAACACTCGTAGGGCATGACACTGCCCGCCGTGCTAACGACACGTCTAGAGCCAGAGGCGGCTCGGCGAGCGCGCCTCACGGGCAGCCACTTGCGCAGATCGCGCAGGCGACCCCCAAGGATCTTGCATAAGCATGCAGTGCGGCTCGCGCGGCCAACTTACTCATTTGCCGCGATGCGCTCGCCGCCGAGAACCCGCCGACTGCAGCGCACGTCCCGAACAGCCCGAACCCGGAGGCGCGAACGTGCAGCACGTTCTTCGCGATAAGCGGGTCGCCCCGGAACCGTCGCGCTGCCGGATCGCTGGCAACCGGGGTACCAGAAAGTCCTCGAAAGAAATCCTGGGAGGTGGTGTCGGATCGGCGCAGAGGTATTCGTAGCAGGGGTGAAGGCCGCCTCGCGAGGGGTGCCCCCGACGGAGAAGGGAACCGCGATCATGAACCTGACGACCGTCACGCATCTCTCTGTGGACGGCGTGATGCAGGGACTCGGCGGGCCAGGGGAGGATCGCAGGGGCGGGTTCGAGCGGGGCGGATGGGCCCTGCCGCTGTTTGAGAACGACACCGAGGCCGCGACATTCCTCAACCAGGTCTACCAGCGTTCCGACGCGTTCTTGTTCGGCCGGTGGACCTATGAGATCTTCGCCGGCTCCTGGGGCTCGATACCCGAGATGATCACGAGCCCGATCGGCGCGGCGCTGAACAGCCGGCCCAAGTACGTCGCATCGACCACGCTCACCGGCCCGCGGTGGGCGGACACGACTGTCCTGTCCGGTGACGTCGCGGCCGCCGTCCGCGGCCTGAAAGCCAAGCCGGCCGGTGAGGTGCAGGTGCACGGCAGCGGCAGCCTGATCCGCTGGCTGCTGGACAACCAGCTGGTCGACGAGATCATCCTGCTCACCTACCCCGTGGTCATCGGCCAGGGCACGCGGCTGTTCCCCGAGACCGGCCCGGACACCGCGCTTGGCCTGGCCGACTCGCGAGCCACCCCCAGCGGGGTGACGATCGGGGTCTACCGGCCCGCCGGCCGCCCCAAGTATGCAACGACCACGGTCGGCTGAAGCACGTGACGAAGGAGGGCGATGGCGGTGGACTTCGAGCTGGAACTGGTGTGGATCCCAGTCTCTGACGTTGACCGGGCGAAGAGGTTCTACCTGGAGCAGGCGGGCTTCGACCTGCTCGTGGACATCCCGAACGGCCTGCCCGGCCACCGGATCGTGCAGGTGACCCCGCCTGGGTCAGCGTGCTCGATCGGGTTCGGCACCGGGGTCACCGCCGCCAAGCCCGGCTCGCAGCAGGGGCTGTTCATGGTCGCCGATATTTTTGCTGCCCGCGACGAACTGGCCGCCCGGGGCGTCCAGGTCGGCGAGGTGCGGCACATCGTCGACGGCGCATGGGTGCCCGGACCGCACCCGGGCAGGGCGGACTATATGTCGTTCGCCGAGTTCAGCGACCCCGACGGCAACCGGTGGCTGCTACAAGAACGTGGCGGCCAGCCCGGTACACCCGATCGCTGACCGAACCCGCCTTCTCAGGCGATTGAACCCACGTAAGGTCGAGTCTGTGGAGCGTGTCATGCGCTGGGCGGCTACTCGACGGGTCTGGCCGAGCCCGAGGCGCGATCGGTCCAGGAGACCTGCGACCAGGGCCGCCGAGTGACCTCCACCTGGTTCGATCCCGGGATCCTCGGCGAGCCTCTCGCCGACCCGCGCGTAGACGGACTGGTTGATGATCTTCAAGCGGCGAGCCGTGCGGCAGTCCACCGCTCGTGGCGGATGATCGTGATGCAAGGGGCATTTTACCTGGTATCCCCTCCGGCAGGCGCCAATCGAGCCGGAGAAGATCACCGCCAAGGATGCCCGGAGGGCGTTACATGTGGCGCGTGAAGCGCGGCCTTGATGACCGTGATCTTGCTCGGTTCAGGACGGATCGCTGGAGGAATGGCCCCGCCTGCAACTCGCGCTCCAGCGCTGACTGGAAACAAAACGGGAATCTGCTTCCAGTGGCGGGCTGCTCTGGAAGCCTGACGCATAGCGGGATGATCTGATCGCTCACGCGACGGCTAGCTACTCTGCGCCGTACCGGCATCCTGTTCGCTCCACGGAGCCGGAAGTAGCCAGGCTCCTTTGAGTCTCGCCAGTTCCTAGGACCACCACGGTGAGCGGGTAGTGGACGATCCGGAGGCCAGTCGCAAACTCAGGTTCGTTGGCCCGAGTCTCCGGCGTGGTACCCAACCGCCTCTGATGCCGGTCCCTGCCAGTCCCACCCGCTAACGCCCGGCAATGCGGCCCGATGTCAAGTTCCGGTACCTGGGCGACAGGGGAGTTCCGGTAGCTAGGCGACATTCCCGGTAGCGGAGTTCTTCCGCCTCGGCCGGCCTTTGGGGTTGGCGAACGCGCCGAGTTCCTTGGCCCGGTCGTGGCGGATGGGGTGGACCCGGATGACCTGGCCGTCTTTGGACAGCTGCACGGATCCGGCGACGATGGTCACGTCGATCGAGGCGTGCGCCCAGCGCCGCCCGGCGGCGTAGGTCTTGTCGGCGAAGGTAACCACCCCGGTGTTGTTCGCCAGCCGGGTCACCGTCAGCCCGGCGGTGGCATCTCTCGCGCGGCGTGCCACGCGTGCCCGCGGTGCCCGGTCCGACTGGTCCACGCGCAGCCGCTGGGCATGGGTGGCGACCACCACCCCGGCGTGCAGGATGTCCACCAGGCCGCCGGAGACGATGACCTCGACCGGCTCGCCGGCGTAGGTCGCTCCGACCGCGTAGCTGAACCCGGCCAGCGAGATCTTCCCTGCCGCGTTCACCCACCGCGACACCCCCGCCGGGCGTTTTCCTGCCGGCGGGGCAGGACGCCGGGCCGGTGCCTGTTCCGCGGTCGCGGTGTCGTCGGCGGCCAGGGAGCGGTCCGCGAGCCGGAACCGCTCGGCAGGCGGGCGGCCGCCGCAGGACTGGTGCGGCCGGGCGGTGTTGTACTCCGCCACCCACGCATCCAGCGCGTCCTGCAGGTCTGTGCTGGCGGCGAACACGCGGTCGGTGCGGGTGAAAAACTCCGCCCGCATCGTCTTATGCAGCCGCTCCACCTTCCCGGTGGTAGTCGGCGAGTAGGGGGCGGTGAGCAGGTGCCGGATCCCGTTATCGGTGCAGATCCGGTCGAACATCACCGGCCCGGGCCCCCGGCCGAACCGGCCAGTGAAGACCTTGCCATTGTCAGTCAAAATTTGCTGCGGCACGCCGTGCCGGCGCAGCGCTTCGGCCAGCGCCTGGCAGACCGGCCGGGCGGTGGCCCGCAGCACCACCTTCGCGCAGACGATGAACCGGGAATGGTCATCGATCCCGGTGACGATCTTGACTTCCTGCCCGCCGGCGAGGCAGACGCGGCCCATCACGTCCATTTGCCACAGCTCCATCGCCCGGCTGCGCTCCCACCGGCGGTAGTCCTCCCGCCGCCGCTTGCGTTTCCTGGCCTCCACCAGCCCATGGCGGACCAGCGCCCGGTAGACCGATGAGCGGCCCGGCAGCGGCTCGCGGCCCTCACGCTCCAGCTGCCAGACGATCCGTGAGGGTCCCCACGACGGGTGCGCCCGGCGGATCCACAGGACCCGCGCCTCTACCGCCGGCGGCATCTGATGCGGGCACGTCTCCGGCCGCGACGACTTATCGGCCAGGCCGCCCAGGCCACCGTCATTGGCATACCGGCGCAGCCACTCATGCACCGTCTGCCGCGCCACCCCATACCGCCGCGCCACATCGGTCACTGACGCGCCCTCGTCCAGGACCTCCAGCACCGCCCGGTACCGCTGCTCGACCACACCCAGCTCCACCAGCACACCCAGGCTCCCTCCCTGCGACCAGCTGACTGATCGCAGGCAAGCGCCCAGGACCGCTAAAGAGCGGGAACCAACGCGGAGTGTCGCGAACCTACCGGAACTACTGTCGCCCGCCTACCGGAACCGCGTCCTCAACCTGTCGCCCAGGAACCGGAACTCAGGTGTCAAGCATCTACCGGGCTCGCACACCCGTGAAGGGCGAGTCCCGCCAACGAGTCGCCAACGGACGGTCAAAAAGGCCTGACCGCCTTCCGGCGATCAGGCCTCTGACCTGCACTTACTTGGTAGCGGGGGCAGGATTTGAACCTGCGACCTCTGGGTTATGAGCCCAGCGAGCTACCGAACTGCTCCACCCCGCGTCGGTGTTCCTTCACTTTATGGGCAACTGCGGGCGGAGGCAAATCAGCGGCGCGCGGGAGCCTGGGCTCGCACGACCAGGACCACGGCGACGACGATCAGGGCCCCGCCGAGCAGCATCGATGCCGTCAGGGTCTCGCCCAGCAAGGACGTGCCGAGGATGACGGCGATGATCGGGTTGACGTAGGCGTAGGTGGCCACGGTGGCCGTGGGCAGGCGGCGCACCGCCACCACGTAGGCGCTGAACGCGATGATCGAGCCCGGGCCGATGAGGTAGGCCACGGCCAGCACCGAGGCGGCCGACACCTGCGCCGGGTCGAACCGGCTGAATTCCCCGGTCACGGCGGCCGCTGCGAGCAGCACGACACCCCCGGCAAACATCTGCATCGAGGTGGCCAGCAACGGCCGGGACGGCAGTGGCACCCGGCGCGACGCGATGGTGCCCGACGCCCAGCTGACGCTGGCCGCGAGGATGATCACGATGCCGATTCCGGGCGAGCCGCCCGCGCCCCCGTGGCCGGCGCCCGCGTGCCCGGTGCTGCCGCCGAATGGCCCGGCCAGGAACCCCACGCCGACCACGCCCGCGACCAGCCCAGCCATAGCCACCCGGCCGACCCGGGTCCCGTTGAAGACGCGATCAATGACGATCAGCCACAACGGAACCGTGGCCACCAGCAAGGCGGCGAGCCCGGACGGCACGCTTCGCTCCCCGGCCGACACCCCGCCATTCCCCCCGGCCAGCAACAGGGTGCCGACCAGGGCCGCGGACCACCAGCCGGCGAAACGGGGCCGGTCGGCGGCCCGGAGCTCAGGCCCGCCGGAACGTATCGCGAACGGGTACATCAGCAGCCCGGCCACGACGTACCGGGTGCCCGCCATCAGCAGCGGCGGCAGCGTCTCCACGCCCACCCGGATCGCGAAGTACGTGCTGCCCCACAGCACCCAGACCACCAGCAGTGCGAGCCACCCGACCTGCCGGACTCCGCCGCCGGCAGGTCCAGGACCGGCCGAGGCCCCCGCCCCGCCGTCTCCCAGTTCTCCCGTTTCCTCTGCCGTACTCACCACCCAGCCACCCTGCCGCTGGGGGAGACCTCAGGCCAGCGGCAGGAACGCCATATAACGGTTGATTCCTGCCACTCGCCACGGATTCGCCGCGTCCTTCGCGCCCCGCGCCTACGGCGCCCAGCGCGCCGCGGCCCGCCCCGCTGCCCGCCGGGCCGCCACTCACCACCCCACCGCGTCCCCCGGTGCCCCCGGAAGGGAAAGTCAGGCCGGCTCGAGACCGGCCTCCCGGTGCTGGTCACTCCGGACCAGGCGCTGCCCATCCGCCATGGCCGCATCAAGGGTCCGGGCGCCGGGGGACTGGGCCCCGGCCTGCTCGCAGGTCAGGGCGGCGCTCACCGATGCCCGCGCGAGCAGGCTGCGGAGGGCGCCAGCGCTGACCTCGCGCAGCCGTGAGGCCGCGTCCAGGCCGGACGGGCTCTCCCCGGCCAGCCGGTCCAGCATGGCGGCCGCGAAGGCGTCCCCGGCCCCGACCGTGTCCACCACCTCAGCCGGGGCGGCAGGAACCACGATCTCGCTGCCGT
>JAOPYP010000427.1 GCA_025964635.1 Actinomycetes bacterium
GACAGGCCGGCGAACGGGGCGAACAAGCTCGAGATGGTGGCCGGGGACGTCTGCTCGAAGCTCAGGATCAGGTTGTAGACGATCGGTACCGCGAACGCGAAGAGCACGTAGAGCACGGCCGGGATGAAGAAGGCCAGGCGCGCGTAACGGGTCCAGGCGGATGCCCGGCTCACTTCGGCGGTCGCCGGGCCACGCCGCGGCGTGCGGCGGTCGGGGGCCCGGCGGATCGGGGCCGCGGTCCTAGCCAATCGGCGTCACTCCCGGGAGTTCTCGGCCGGCCCCAGGCTTGCCGGGGGCCCGAACGGTTCGACCTGGCCGCCCCCCCGCAGGTACACGGGGATGGTGTCCAGCGGGGCGGCCGCGGTGATCCACTCGCTGCCCGGGTGCTCGGTGCCGGTCCACGCGTCCCGCCAGGTGGTGCCTTCCGGGTCCGCGGGCAGGTAGACGCGGCGTGTCCGTGCCCCTTCGGTGTAGACCGGGGCCACGAGGATGTCGTCGCCGAACAGGAACTGGTCTTCGACGTCCCAGCTCGCGGGGTCGCCGGGGAAATCGACGAACAGCGGGCGCATCGGCGGCAGGCCGGATTCGCTGGCCTTCCGCATCTGGGCCATCACGTAGGGGCGCAGGCGTTCGCGCAGGAAGAGGAGCTGCCTGATGATGGCGTACTGCTCGTCGCCGAACGACCAGACCTCGTTGGCCGCGCCGGTCTGCTCCGACCCGATCATGGTGCCCGGCTGCCGGATGCCGTGCAGCCGGAAGACCGGGCAGAACACGCCGAACTGGAACCAGCGGACGATCAGCTCGCGGAACGACGGGTCGTTGATGTTGCCGTTCTTGAATCCCCCGATGTCCGTCGTCCACCACGGGATGCCGGACAGGCCCATGTTGAGGCCAGCAGGAATCTGGCGGCGCAGGACCTCGAACGTCGAATCGATGTCACCGGACCAGACCAGGGCGCCGTAGCGCTGGCTGCCCGCCCAGGCGGACCGGCACAGGCTGAGGATCTCCTCCTCGCCCTCCGCCCGCATGCCGTCATAGAACCCCCTGGCGTGCAGCATCGGGTAGATGTTGCTCACCTCGGCCCCGGGGCCGAGGTGGTAACGGAGGTTCTCCGGCTGCTCCGGCCGGAGCTCGGGCTCGCAGGCGTCGAGCCACCAGGTCCTGATGCCGTGCTTGAAGTAGTTCTACCTGACCTTCGCCCAGATGTAGTCGCGGGCCTGCGGGTTGGTTGAGTCGTAGAAGGTCATCAGCGCGCGCCCGGCCGAGCCCCGGTCCCAGATGGGCAGCTGGACGCTGATGCCCCGCTCGTTGTCCACCAGCAGGCCGAGCTCCGCCATCTCCGCGTAGTTCTCGCTGTCGAGGTTGACCGTGGGCCAGACCGACACCATCAGCTTCACGCCGAGCTGGTCCAGCTCCGCGACCATGGCCCCGGGGTCGGGCCACTCCTCCGGGTCGAACTTCCATTCGCCCTGGCGGGTCCAGTGGAAGTAGTCGGCCACGATGACCGACAGCGGCAGCCCGCGCCGCTTGTACTCACGGGCGACGCCAAGCAGCTCGTCCTGGGTCTTGTAGCGGAGCTTGCACTGCCAGAAGCCCGAGGCCCACTCCGGGAGCATCGGCGTGCGCCCGACGGCCTCGCCGTACTGCCGGAGCAGGCCGGCCGGCTCGTCGGCGGCCGTGATCCAGTAGTCCCATTGCCGGGTGGCCTCAGACACCCATCTGGTGACCGTGACGCCCAGCTCGACCCGGCCGATCCCCGGATGGTTCCAGAGCAGGCCGTACCCGAGGTTCGAGACGAGGAACGGGACGCTGACCTCGGTGTTGCGCTGCACGAGCTCGACGACGGCGCCCTTCTGGTTGAGCCGGCCGTGCTGGTGCTGGCCGAGCCCGTAGAAGCGCTCCCCGTCCCGGGCGTTGAACAGCACCTCGAAGTGGTGGGCACCACCGCCGGTCGTCGCGTACCTGCGCGTCGGCGGCCCGGTGAAGTGGGGCGTGGTCTCCGACAGCACCTCCCGGCCGTCGCTGCGGAGGAAACGCAGTTGCCCAGAGGCGGAAATCTCGGCGCTCAGCTCGCCGCTGGTGATCGTCGCCCGCCCGTCTGAAACCTGGATCTCGCTCTGGGACGGCGGCGCCGGCAGGAGCGCGCCGGGGAGGTCCTCTTGGATCGCCTGCCAGAGCGTGCCGCGTATCCGCAGGCTGTTGCGGCCCCACGGCTCGATGCGCACGATTTCGTGCCCACCGCGCCACTCCAGAGCCGCATCACTCTGCGTGAAAGAGCCCATCCGCAGCAGCCTCCTCGGTGAGACTTGCGTCCTTGTCGATTGCTAAGGCAAAGGTTTTCGCAATGCGATGCTAGGCTCCGTGGCCAGACAGGGTCAACAGGTCCGGCAAGCCTCACATGTCGTGAATGTTCACCACTCGTGGTGACCAGCCGTCTGGTTCAGGCCTGCCCGGGTCCCGGCTGGCGCGCTGCCCACGGCAGCGCCCGCCGAAGGAGGCAGCGGCGATGGTCACGGGCCAGGGACCGGTGACGATCACCGACGTGGCCCGGCTCGCCGGTGTCTCGCCCGGCACGGCGTCCAAAGCGCTCAACGGCCGCCGTGGCATCAGCGCTGGCACCGCCCTGCGGGTGCAGCAGGCCGCCGAGCGGCTTGGTTATCAGCCCAACGCCCTGGCCCGCGGCCTGCTGAGCGGCCGGAGCTTCACCGTCGGGCTGATCACCACGGACAGCTTCGGCCGCTTCAGCATTCCGGTGGTGCAGGGCGCCGAGGACGCCCTCGGCCCGGGCCGGATCCTGGTGTTCCTGTGCGAGAGCCGGGACGACCGCCTCCGCGAGGAGCACTATCTCCGGGCGCTGCTCGAGCGCAGGGTGGACGGCATCATCGTCACCGGGCGCCGCCAGGACCGCCGCGAGCCGATCGGCCGGGACCTGCGGATCCCGGTGGTCTACGCGATGGCTTACTCGAGCGACCCGGCTGACCTGTCCCTCGTGCCCGATGACGAGGAAGGGGGCGCGCTGGCCATCCGGCACCTGCTCGGCACCGGGCGGACGACTATCGGCCACGTGACGGGGCCACGCCGGTTCAGGGCGGCCGTGCTGCGTGCGGCGGGCGCGGAGCAGGCGCTCACCGCGGCCGGGCTGGGCCTGGCCGGGAGCCGGACCCTCTACGGCGAATGGACCGAGGAATGGGGACGCCGTGGGGTGGACCTGCTCTTGCGTTCTGCCCCGGGGCTCGACGCCATCTTCTGCGGCAACGACCAGATCGCCCGCGGCGCCGCCGACCGGCTGCGCGAGGTCGGCCGGCGCGTCCCGGCGGACGTGGCCCTGGTTGGCTTCGACAACTGGGACGTCATCGCCGCCGCGTGCCGCCCGCCGCTTACGACCGTGGACATGAACCTGCGCCAGCTGGGCCGCGCGGCGGGCGAGCGGCTGCTGGCCGCGGTGGACGGCCATCCGGGCTCCGGCCTGCAGCTGCTGCCCTGCAGCCTGGTGGTCCGCGAATCCAGCCGTCCCCCCGAGTCACGCAGCCCGTGACGGCCGGGCCAATCGGCGCAGCACGATAGTGGGCCGAAGGCCGCGGGACAGCGGCAGCGCGCTTCATGGTCGTGGTCAAAAAGGTGCGCCATGTGGCAGTTATGGCCCGGACCGTGATCATGGCCGCATCGTGATCACCGTGCGGCGCGGGTCAGGAAGGTGGGGTGAGGAGGGCCTCCACCGCGGCGCGGAGGGGGGTCATCCGGGCGCCGGCGCGGCGGCGGGCGCCGGCGAGGCGGCCGGACCCGAGCGGTTCGACGACCTCCAGGTACGCCTTGAGCTTCGGCT
>JAOPYP010000458.1 GCA_025964635.1 Actinomycetes bacterium
TCGCGCACACCAACGTGACGCGCTCGAAGAACGCCAAGCGCTGGCAGGACATCGAGGAGATCCACGACGCCGGGATCGATGTCGACACGACCGTCAACAAACAGCATCTGTAGTCGCACAACGACGTCGTCCAGCAGATCACCGGGGTGCCGCAGCGGGAGACCGTGCCGGACGAGGTCGTACGGCAGGCCGACCAGGTGGAAATCATCGACATGGCCCCGGAGGGGCTTCGCCGCCGGATGGCCCACGGGAACATCTACCCGCCGGAGAAGATCGACGCCGCGCTGACCAACTACTTCCGCACCGGCAACCTCACCGCCCTGCGGGAGCTGGCCCTTCTCTGGGTGGCCGACAAGGTGGACGAGGGCCTGCAGCGGTACCGGGCCCAGCACGGCATCCAGGGCACCTGGGAGGCCCGCGAGCGGGTCGTGATCGCGCTGACCGGAGGGCCGGAGGGCGAGCAGCTGATCCGGCGCGGAGCGCGGATCGCCGCCCGGTCCACCGGCGGGGACCTGCTCGCCGTGCACGTGACCCGGTCCGACGGCCTGACCGGCGCGGACCCCGCCGCGCTGGCCGGGCAGCGGCGGCTGATCGAATCGCTGGGCGGGACGTACCACCAGGTGATCGGGGACGACATCCCCGAGGCCCTGCTCAGCTTCGCCCGGGCCGAGAACGCCACCCAGCTGGTGCTCGGCGCGAGCCGCCGGTCCTGGCTGTCCGCGCTGCTCACCGGCCCGGGGTTCGGCTCCCGGACCATCCGCGGCTCGGGCGACATCGACGTCCACATCGTCACCCACGCGCACATGGGCCGGGGCCGCGGGCTGCTGCCCCGCTCCCGCGGCGGCCTGACCCTGCGCCGCCGGCTGGCCGGCTACGCGCTGGCCGTGGTCCTCTGCCCGCTGCTGACCCTGATCCTGGCCAGCCTGCGCGGCCACCTCAACCTGACCAGCGATGTGCTCGTGTTCCTGGTCGGGGTCATCGCGGTGGCCCTGGTCGGCGGGTTCGTGCCCGCCATCCTGGTCGCGGTGGCCGGGTCCCTGCTGCTCAACTACTACTTCACCCCGCCAGTGCACAAGTTCAGGATTGCCGAGGCCAACAACGCGCTGGCTCTCGGCGTGTTCGTGGCTGTCGCGCTGATCGTCAGCTCGGTGGTGGACATCGCGGCCCGGCGGACCCGGCAGGCGGCCCGGGCCAGCGCCGAGTCGGAGCTGCTGGTCACCACGGCGGGCAACGTGCTGCGCGGCCAGCGGGCGCTGGAGGCCCTGCTCGACCGGATCCGCGAGGCGTTCGGCATGGAGTCGGTCACGCTGCTGGAGTGCGGGACCATCCCCGGCACCGCGGCCCACGGCCCGACGACCGGCTGGCACGCGGTGGCACACTCCGGCGAGCCGCCGGTAGCCCGGCCGTCCGATGCCGACGCGGAGGTGCCGGTGGCTGAGACCCTGTCGCTGGCCCTGCGCGGCCGCTCGCTGCCCGCGACCGACCGCCGGGTGCTTGGCGCGTTCGCCGCCTACACCGCCGTGGCGCTGGAGCAGCAGCGGCTGGCCGCGGAGGCCGAGGCGGCCCGGCCCATCGCCGAGGCGGACCGGATGCGGACCGCGCTGCTCGCGGCGGTCAGCCACGACCTGCGCACCCCGCTGGCCTCGGCCAAGGCCGCCGTGACCAGCCTGCGCACGCACGAGGTGCAGTGGGGCCAGGAGGACCATGACGAGCTGCTCGCCACCGCGGACGAGTCGCTCGACCGGCTGGCCCACCTGGTGGACAACCTGCTCGACATGAGCCGGCTGCAGGCCGGCGCGCTGTCGGTGTTCCCGCGCCCGGCCGGGCTGGACGACATCGTCGCCCGGGCCCTCGACGACCTGGGGGCCCCGGGCGGGGCGGTCAGGGTGGACATCCCGGACTCGCTTCCCGAGGTCCGGGTCGACCCGGCCATCCTGGAGCGGGTCATCGTGAACCTGACCCAGAACGCGCTGCGCTACTCCCCGGCGGGCACCCCGCCCCTGCTGGCCGCGAGCGCCCTCGGCGACCGGGTCGAGCTGCGCGTGGTGGACCGCGGGCCGGGCATCCCCCGGGCCCAGCAGGACCGGATGTTCGTGCCGTTCCAGCGGCTCGGCGATACCGACAACACGACAGGCGTGGGCCTCGGGCTGGCCCTGTCCCGCGGGCTCACCGAGGCCATGGGCGGGACGCTGGACCCGGAGGAGACCCCGGGCGGCGGGCTCACCATGGCGTTGTCGCTGCCGGCCGTGCCTGATCGCGGCGCGCCTGGCAGGCTGGTGGAGTGACCCGCGTCCTGGTCGTCGACGATGAACCGCAGATCCTGCGCGCGCTGCGGATCAACCTGCGGGTGCGCAACTACGAGGTGGACACGGCCGCGAGCGGGGCCGAGGCGCTGACCGCGGCGGGCCGGCACCCGCCGGACCTGGTGCTCCTCGACCTGGGACTGCCCGACCTGGACGGCGTCGAGGTCATCGCCGGACTGCGCGGCTGGACCCAGGCCCCGATCATCGTGCTGTCCGGCCGGGCCGACAGCACCGACAAGGTCGACGCGCTGGACGCGGGCGCCGACGACTACGTGACCAAGCCGTTCGGCATGGAGGAACTGCTGGCCCGGATGCGCGCCGCGATCCGGCGGTCCGGCGCCGCGGCCGACGAGCCGGTGATCGAGTTCGGCGACCTGATCATCGACCTGGCCGCCAAGACCGTCACCCGGGCCGGGGGTGAGGCGATCCGGCTGACCCCGACCGAATGGCACCTGCTGGAGGTGCTGCTCCGGAACCCGGGCAAGCTGCTCACCCAGCGCCAGCTGCTGACCGAGGTGTGGGGCCCGGGCTACGCCGACGCATCCGGCAACCTGCGGCTCTACATGGCCCAGCTGCGGCGCAAGCTGGAGCCCGACCCAGCCCGGCCCCGCTGGCTGCTCACCGAGCCCGGGATGGGATACCGCTACCAGCCCGGCGGCGGCGCCGGGGCGGACGGCTCCGCCGGCGGGTCCGCGGACGGCTCCGTCGGCGGGGCCGCCGAGGGGTCCGCGGACGGGTCCGCGCTGGGCTGACCCGCCCCCGGTCGTGGTTCCGGCGGACGCCTGAGCGGTACGCTGCGCCCGTGGGCGGTGAGCGGGTCGCGGTGCGCTATTCCAAGTGGGGCGGCATCGATCACTGGCACTTCGAGCTCGATCCGCTCGGGCAGGATCGGTTCGGCTGGTGGTTCTTCGGCCGCAAGGGCCTCACCCTGCAGCGGGGCGCCGAGCCGCCGGTCCTCCAGCGGCGCGACTTCGTGCTGCTCGTGCCGGTCCAGGGCTGCTGGACCGCGTGCTTCAACGCCGAGGACGAGCTGGAGATCTACGTCGACGTGACCACCCGCCCGGTGCTGGGGGCGGGCACGGTCACGGCGGTCGACCTGGACCTGGACGTGGTCCGGTACTTCGACGGCCGGGTCGAGGTGCTCGACGAGGACGAGTTCGCCGAGCACCAGGTGCAGCTGGCCTACCCGGCCGAGCTGATCAGCCAGGCCCGGCAGACCTGCGACTGGCTGGTCGAGGCGGTGTCGTCCCGGGCCGAGCCGTTCGGTCAGGCCGGGACGGGCTGGCTGGCCCGGGCCCGCGGGGCCGCGCGGGACGGGGCACCCTCGTTAGGGTGGCAGGGACAACGGGAGGACGGATGTCCGTGACACCAGAACCAGCCCACCTGAGCAACCACCACCGCAATACGCTGCGCCAGATCTTCGAGCACCCGGTCAGCCACAACATCGAGTGGCGGGCCGTCGTGTCATTGCTCGAGACGGTCGGCACCACGGTGGAGCAGCCCGGCGGCAAGCTGGACGTGACGATCGGGACCCAGAAAGAGTTCATCGAGCCCCCGGCGGGCAAGGACCTCGACACGCAGACCGTGCTCGACCTGCGCCGGATGCTGAGCAGCGCCGGATTGCGGCCGGACGGGGCCGTCGGCCCGGCCTAGACCGCCGGCCCGGGCGGTCCCGGCCGCCGGCCCGGGCGGTCCCGGCCAGTCCGGGTCAGCCGCGGATCTGCTCCCGCACGGTCGCGGTGATCTGCTCCGCCCGGCTGATGATGTCGTCGGCCTTGCCCGTCTCGGCGATCATTTCCAGGCTGGCCCGCTCGTCGGAGATCGCCGCCAGGTTGATCTCCACATTGACCCGGGCCGTGGACGCGGCGGCCCGGGCGCACTCAGCCGCGGCGGCCACGTCGCTGATCACGTTGCGGTTGCCGATCACGACCAGCGCCTCGGCCAGGTCGGCCACCATCCCGGCCAGGCTGATGACCTGGGCCGGGGGCCAGGCGGCGTTCTGGAGCGCCTGGGTGATGGCCGCCGACCGGGAAGCCTGCTCCTCCTCGGTGGACCTGGGCAGCTGGTAGGCGTCGGCCACGGCCAGGAACGCGTCCGCGTCCGCCTCGGCCAGCCGCAGCGCGATACCGCGCAGCTCGTCCACCTCGCTGATGATCCGGCCGATCGTCACCTGGTGCTCGGCGTACTTCTCGCCGGTGGTGTACCGGGCCACCATGCCGAGCAGCGCCGCGCCCTGGGCGGCGAGCAGCGCCGCCGCGGCGCCACCGCCCGGGGCGGGCACCCGCTCGGCGAGCTGATCCAGGAACTCACCGATGGTCTGGTCGCGGATAGGCACGTGTCCTCCGGGTCGGGTGGGGGGCCGGGGCCGGCATGGGGCCGGGTCTGGATGGGGCCGGGTCGGGTGGGGGCCGGGTCGGGATGGGGGCCGGCACCGCCAAGATCTTCCCACGCCAGGGGACGCGGCCGGGACCGGCCCGGCCGCCGCCGCTGGTCACCTGTGCGCTGGCCCCGGGGTGGTGGCGGACGGGCTGACCGGGACGTCGCCGGGATCCTCGTCCGGCGCGAGATGCCTCAGCCGGAACCGGAGCCGGCAGACCACCACGTTGATGGTGCCGGTCGTGATGGCCCGGCTGAGCACGAAGCCGCGCTGGTTGTGCAGGAACCACCGCCACCAGTGCTCGGGCTGGACCTCGGGGATCACCACCACGACCCGGCGGTGCGGATCTTCTTCTTCCAGGGCGCGCAGGTACTCCACCACCGGGGGACCTAGGGAGCGGTGCACCGTGTGCAGCGTGATCAGCGGCACGCCCGGATCCCATTCCTCCCACTGTGCGCGGAAACTGGCCGTGGCCTGCTCGTCCTCAGGGTCGTGGTAGCAGATCGTCACCGCGACGACGTCGTCCGCCAGGGACAGGGCGGCGGAGATCGCCTCCCGGGTCAGCCGGGACATGCCGCGGACGGGCACCACGGCCAGCGCCGCCGTCCGCTCCGGCGGGTCCGGCGTCTTCCCCAGCTCGAGCAGCTCGCCGATCTCCTCGTAAGCCCGGTGGATGCGGTGGAACAGCAGCACGAACAGCGGGATGACCAGGACGACCAGCCATGCGCCCTCGGTGAACTTGCTGACCAGTTCGATGGCCAGCGCGACCGTGGTGAGCACCGCGCCCAGCCCGTTGATGAACGCCCGCCCCGCCCAGCCCGGCCCGTGCTGCTCGTGCCAGTGCCTCACCATGCCCGTTTGGGACAGGGTGAAGCCAACGAACACCCCGATGGCGAACACCGGGACCAGCGCCTGGGTACTGCCCTTGGACACGACCAGCAGGCCCGCGGCCGCGACCGCAAGCACACCGACCCCGTAGCGGAAGACCGACCGCTCGCCCTTCAGCGCGAACATGTGCGGCAGGAAGTTGTCCCTAGCCAGCAGGCTGGCCAGGACGGGCAGGCCGCCGAAGGAGGTGTTCGCGGCCAGGGCCAGCAGGACGGTCGTAATCAGCTGGATCGCGTAGAAAACGATGTTGTGGCCCACGCTGGCCGCGGTCAGCTGGGCCAGCGTCGTCTCGGTCGGCGCCGGGGTCGCGTGGAACTTCCGGATCAGCAGGGCGATGCCGATCAGCATCAGGCCGAGGATGATGCCCAGCATCATCTCGGTGTGCTGGGCCCGGCGGGCCCGGGGCTGCCTGAACTGGGGCACCGCGTTCGCGATCGCCTCCACGCCGGTCAGCGCCGAGCAGCCGGAGGCGAACGCCTTGAGCAGCAGCAGGATGCCGACCGACTCGGCCACCTGGGGCAGGTGGCCGACGGGGGCCACCACGGGATGCGAGCGGAGCAGGCCGGCCACGATGACGACCGCGATGGCCAGGATGAACAGCAGCGTGGGCAGGATGAACAGCCGGGCGGACTCCGCCACCCCCCACATGTTGGCCGCCGTGATCGCCGCGAGCACACCGAGGCAGACCCAGACCCGGTCGGGGTACAGGGCCGGGAAGGCGGACGTGAGCGCCTCGACTCCAGCGGAGACGCCGACCGCGGCGTTCAGGATGTAGTCGACGGTGAGCGAGGCCCCGGCCAGCAGGCTGGCGTTGCGGCCCAGGTGCCGTTTGGCCACCGCGTAGGCCCCGCCGCCGTTCGGGAAGGCCTCGATCACCTGCCGGTAGGAGATGACCAGGACCGCCAGCAGCACGACGATCGCGATGGTGACGGGGAGGGTGTAGGCCAGGCCGGCGGTCCCGGCCGCGGCCAGCACGATGACGATCGCCTCGGGACCATAGGCCACCGAGGACAGGGCGTCGAGCGAGAGTGCGGCCAGACCTTCCAGCGCGGTCAGCCGGTGCTTGTCTTCCTGGTCATCCGCCGCGGGCGGGTGCGGCGTGGCGTCACCGACCGTCATGATTGCCCATCCTGCCTGGTGCCGCCGGCGGCCCCCGCCCCGGCCCCGGAACTACCCGGTAAAGCCGCGATAACCCCGGGGTTAACTCACCGGCCGCAATGGAAACCGTTCCCGCTCGATGACACGGCCGAGAACTCAATGGCGCGGATCCATAGCGGCTCTTTATTGGCCGTACCGCGCTCAGCAGCGCGGGCCCGGCACCAGGTCGTGCGGCGCCGCGACGCCCGTCCGCTAACCGATGACCAGGAGGGCGATGATGAACAGGACCACCGCCACGGCGACGACTACGGCCGCGAGGATCGCCACGCGGTTGCGCGGAGCACGCATCGACCACGGCGCAGTCTCGGACCCGGAACGCTCGTTCGCGAAGGCACGGAACTGGGCAGTGCTGGCCGACGGCTCATGCTCGGGGTTGGGCATGCCCCGACTGTATCGGCCCTGACCTGGCCGTGAGCGGCTTTGTGTGGGATTGCAAGAATTTTGGCCTACGGCTTGCTATTCGCCGGCATTACTGGGCGGCAGGATGTCCGCCCGGCTCACCAGCCGCGAGAGCACGATCACGCTGCGGGTCCGGTCCACGAAGGGTTCGGCGCTGATCCGCTCCACCACCTGCTCGAAGTGCCGCACGTCCGCCGCCCGGATGTGCAGCAGCGCGTCCGCCTCCCCGGTGATCGTAGCGGCCCCGGTGACCTCGGGATATTTGCTCAGGGCGGCGCCGATGGCGCTGGGCGAGGTCCGGCCGCGGCAGAACAGTTCCACATACGCCTCGGTGGTCCAGCCCAGGGCCGACGGATCGACGGTCACGGTGAACCCGGTGATCGCACCGGACGCGCGCAGCCGGTCGACCCGCCGCTTGACCGCGGACGCGGACAATCCCACGGTGGCCCCGATATCGGCGTAACTGGCCCGGGCGTCCTCGACCAGCACGGCCACGATCCGCTCGTCCAGTTCATCGAAAGCAGCAGGTCTTCCCGGCACGCCTCGATCCTGCCAGCCCGGGGCACCGGCGGCCATCGCCGCCTGGCGGGGTTCGCGCTGGCGCTCCTGGATATGGCCGATTCCCGGCCCCGGCGCAGGACCCCACCATGTCCCTGGGGCCGGCCGGGTGAATGACATGAACAGGTTTGTTATCTCTTATTCTACTTCGTCAATAACGCAATTATCGGACCTTGATGGAGCAGCCCGGATGAACCGGGATAAATGAATATACGCCATGCGCCGATAAGCCTGAAAAAGTCTCACGCCCTCATTACGATCCCAAACTGGGAGCAAGGGGAGCGTGATGAGAATCTGCCCGACGTGCGGGGACCCGGTGGCCGGGACGCCGCGTTGGTGCCCCCGCTGCGCCGCGCCCCTGCCTGGTCCCGCCCCCTTAGCCGACCCCGGCCCCTTAGCGGAGCGCGGCCCCGCAGCGGAGCGCGGCCCCTTAGCGGAGCCAGCGAACGACA
>JAOPYP010000193.1 GCA_025964635.1 Actinomycetes bacterium
CCGGCTGGCCCGCCGCCCGGGCCACTCGGTCCGCCGCCACTGGGGAGCCGTCCTGCACGTCGCGCGCCGCCGCGGCTGACCAGGCCAGATCGGGAAACCCGAGCTCAGTAGACTGCGCGGCATGGAGCTGCTCGAGCGGGAGCAATTCCTCGCTGCGTTGCGTGGTTCCCCGCCGGGCCGGGTCGCCCTGGTCGCGGGCGAAGCAGGCATCGGGAAGACCTCCCTGGTCAGGGGGTTCTGCGAGGACGCTGGCCAACCCGTCCTCCAGGGCGCCTGCGACGCGCTCCGCACCCCCAGCCCGCTGGCCCCGCTGCACGACATGGGCCGCCAGGCCGGGGGTGACCTGGCCCGGGTGATGGCGGCGGACAGCCCGCGGCACGCGATGTTCACCGCGTTCCTGGATCAGCTGACCGCGCAGGAGACCGTCGCGGTGGTGGAGGACGCGCACTGGGCCGACGAGGCCACGCTCGACCTGCTGGTGTTCGCGGGACGGAGGATCTCCTCCACCCGGAGCCTGCTGATCGTGACCTACCGCGACGACGAGGTCGGCGCGGGCCACCCGCTCCTCGCCGTGCTCGGGGCGCTCGCCACCGACCGGACCGTGCGGCGCATCCACCTTCCGCCGCTGTCCGCAGGGGCGGTCGCCACCCTGGCCGGGCCCGGCGGCCCGGATGCGGCCGAGCTCCACGCGCGCACCGGCGGGAACCCGTTCTTCGTGAGCGAACTGCTGTCCGATCCCGGCCTGCGGGTCCCCGGCACCGTCCGGGACGCCGTGCTGGCCCGCGCCGCCCGGCTGGGCGTGGCGGCGCGGGACGCGCTGAACTCGGTGGCCATCGTCCCCGGGCAGGCCGTTCTTCCGCTGGACGGCGCGGATCCGGAGGCCGTTGACGCCTGCGTGAGCGCCGGGATGCTGATCCGGGACGGCAGCCGGATCCGGTTCCGGCACGAGCTGGCCCGGCTGGCCATCGAGGACAGCATCCCGCCCGGCCGCCGGGTCGCCCTGCACCAGCGGGCGCTGGCCGGGCTGGCCGAGCGGGGCAGCGATCCGGCCCGGCTGGCCTACCACGCGGAGGAGGCCGGCGACGGCGCGGCGGTGCTCATCCACGCCCCGGCCGCGGCCAGGCGGGCCACGGCGGTCGGCGCCCACCGACAGGCCGCTGACCATTACGACCAGGCGCTGCGCTTCGCCGGCCGGCTGCCCGCCGCGGACCGCGCGGAACTGCTCGAGTCCTACAGCGAGGCCTGCGCGGCGGTGGGCCGGGACGCCGCGGCGGTGGCGGCGGCGGGCCAGGCGCTGGACTGCTGGCGGGAGCAGGGTGACGCCGAACGTGAGGCGGCGCTGCTGGCCCGGCGGGCTCACTACCTGTGGAGCAGCGGCGAGAACGCCGCGGCCCAGGCCAGCATGCGCGCGGCGCTCACGCTGGCGCACGGGCTGCCGCCGGGTCCCGGCCTGGCCGCCGCCTACACCTGGTCCGCGTACCTGCAGATGCTGGCCCGCGACATCCCGGGCGCGATCAGCGCCGGCACCCAGGCCATCGAGCTGGCCGGCCAGGCCGGCGAGCAGGGCTTGCTGGCCCGGGCGCTCAACGCGGTCGGCACGGCCCGCTGGTTCGATGATCCGGACCTGGCCGAGCAGACACTCACCCGCAGCATCGAGGTCGCGCGGCAGGCCGGCCAGGACGCCGCAGCCGCCTGGGCCATGGTCAACCTCGGGTCAGGAGCCGGGGAGGTCCGCCGGTACACGCCCGCCGAGCACTGGCTGCGCGAGGCCATAGCCTGGTGCTCCGACCGTGACCTGGACGCCGGCGGCCGGTACGCCACGGCGTGGCTGGCGCGGTGCCTGTTCGAGCGCGGCGAATGGGAGCAGGCGGCCGCGACCCTGGCCCAGGACGATCCGGCTGGCAACACGATGACCAGGATCGTCAGCCTCACCGTCCTGGGGCGGCTGCGGGCCCGCCGCGGCGATCCAGGGGCCGCCGAGGCGCTGGAGGAGGCGTGGGCCCTGGCCACCCGCACCGGGGACCTGCAGCGTCTGTGGCCGGCGGCCGCGGGCCGGGCCGAGCTGGCCTGGCTCACCGGAAGCGGCCCGGTCGTTTCCGTGCGGGGCATCTACGATCTTGCCGTGCGGCTCGGCCATGCCTGGGCCATCGGGGAACTCGGGCAGTGGCTGGACCCGCCGCCGGAGCAGGTCCACCCGGCCGCGGCTGCGCCCTACCGGGTGAAGCCGGCCGGGGCCGCCCGCGCCTGGGACGCGCTGGGCTGCCCGTACGAGGCGGCGATGGCCCTGGCCGGCGACCCGGGCCAGCTCCGGGAGGCCCTGAGCCGGCTCGAGCGGCTCGGCGCCCGGCCCGCGGCCGACCAGGTCGCCCGGCGCATGCGGGATCTCAGGATCCGGGCCCCGAGGCGCTCGACCCTGGCCCATCCACACGGCCTGACCGCGCGTGAGACGGACGTCCTGGGGCTACTGCGTGACGGCCTGCGGAACGCCGAGATCGCCAGCCGTCTCTACATCTCGGAGAAAACGGTCGACCACCACGTGTCGGCCATCCTGGGCAAGCTCGGCGTGCACAGCCGCCAGGAGGCGGCCCGTCACGGGGATGCCGCCGGCCCGCGGTGAGCGGGCCCCGCTCCACCAGGAGCAGAGCGGCGCGGGCACCTGAGCGTGCCCGGCGGGTGATGCGGCGCCCGGCGTATCAGGCGGCCCGGCCGTGCTGGGTGCCCGGCGTGGTGGTGGCGGCCCGGACGGTGGGGAAGACGGGCAGGTGCCGGTGGAGTCCGGTGAGGCGCAGCACCCGGTTCACCTGCGGCGAGACCGCGGCGAGCCGCAGGAACCCGCCCAGCAGCCGGGCCCGGCGGCCCGTGCCGACCAGCACGGCGAGCCCGCTGGCGTCAGCGAAGCTCACCCGGGACAGGTCGAGGACCAGCCGGCTGGAGCCGGGCCGGAGCAGACCCACGAGTTCCTCGCGCAGCGCCGTGGCGCTGGCCAGGTCGAGTTCGCCGGTCAGTCCGGCGATGGTGATGCCGTCCACGGTACGGACGGAATCCAGGATGGGATGGATCGTGGTGGCGGAGTTCGTCATGCGTATCCGATCCGTTCAAGGCGGAACCGGCGGCCGGATGGCTGCCGTGTCCTGAGCGCGTACCCCGGCGCCGGCGGGCTCAGCGATGTCCTTCCTCCGTGGGCGGCTAGCCCGGGTCCAGGCCGGTGCCCGGGCCGGCGAGCAAGGCCAGGACCTCCCCAACGGTCCGTTCGCGGCTGGTCGGCTCCGGCAGGGGCTGGTGGACCTGGATCTGGTAGTGGTTGCGGCGGCCGTCCTTGCGCTTGCTGAGGTAGCCGGCCGCGGTCAGATCGGCGATGATGCCGAAGGCGCTCCGCTCGGTGATGCCCAGGCTGGACGCGATGTCGCGCAGCCTCATCCCCGGGTCGTGCGCGAGAAGCAGCAGCACCCGGCCGTGGTTACTCAGGAAGCCCCAGCTGCCCATATGGCAAATTTTATCACAATTTCCGGAAAAGAATTGCCGGTTTCAGATTACCGGCGACAAGGGCCGGGGCGGCCGCCGGGGTCAGGGCGTGGCCGACTCCGGCTACGCCCGGCGGCCAGGCTCCGGCGCGTGAGTCAGAGCTTGGTGAGCTTGGCGTACGGCGCGCTGATCCGGTGCCGGACGGTGCCGAATTCGACGAGCACCGCGTCCGCCTCGGCACTGATGACCCGGCCGAGACCATACCGGTCATGGGTCACCAGGTCCTGCGCCGCGAACTCCTCGACCGGCTGGGGCGGGGGCAGCGGCTTGTTGAACGGGCTTCCGGGCACGGGACGCCGGGTCACGGCGCGGGCTGGTTTCTCATCACAACCAGTATGCGGCCTGCGGACCGCCCAGGGCGAGCCTGCGCATCCCGCTTCGCCGGGACGGGCCCTACAGCGGGGCGGTGACCCAGTGCCACCCCTCCGGATCTTCACACACCGGGTGGACCACGGCGGCCCCGGCCGCGTCCGACAGCTGCGACACGACCCGGATCAGCTGGTGGTGGAAGTCCTCCGGCGTGTGCTGCCCCTCGTGCGGTGCGACCGCGACGAGGGTGATGGCCGATTGCTCCCCGCCGGCCAGCCGGACGGTGACGTTGCCGTTGTAGTCCCGGCCGACCGCCACGATCGAGGCAGCCCGGACGATATCACTGCCGTCATCCTTGGCGACCCACACATCGGACGCGTTCATGCGCCCCACCTCCCAGCTCATCCTGCAGCACTGTCCACAGTGGCACAGATCAGTACTCGAGCTCGGGCCGTAGCGGGCCGCCGACGGTATTCAGGTGCCGCAGAACCTGGACGTAAGAATCCACCAGGCCGGTCTCGTGGTAGGCAATGCCGTGCTGCTCGCAGAACGCGCGCACCGGCTCCTGGGCATGCCGCAGGCTGGGCCGGGGCATGGAGGGGAACAGGTGGTGCTCGATCTGGTAGTTGAGGCCACCGAGGGCGAAGTCAGTGAACCAGCTGCCCCGGATGTTTCGCGAGGTGACCACCTGGCGGCGGAGGAAATCGACCTTGTCATCCTCGCCGAACGTGGTCATGCCCTTGTGATTGGGCGCGAACGAGCATCCGAGGTAGATCCCGAACACGCCCTGCTGGAGCAGCAGGAAGGCCACGGCCTGCACCGGGGACAGCAGCAGGAACACCGCGGCCAGATAGCCGATGATGTGCGCGACGAGCAGGGTCCCCTCCACCAGCTTGACCGCCGTGCTCCGGCGGTCCAGCAGGGTCCGGACTCCCGCGACATGCAGGTGGAGGCCTTCGAGCAGCAGCATGGGGAAGAACAGCCAGGCCTGGTAGCCCGCCATCCAGCTGCCTATCCCGCGGCGCGCCCGGGCCTGGTCCGGGGTAAAGGCGATCGCCCGGCCGGCGATGTCGGGGTCGCGGCCGACCTGGTTGGGATGGGCGTGGTGCCGGTTGTGCTTCGACGTCCACCACCCGTAGCTGAGCCCGATCAGCAGGTTGCCGTGGATCCGGCCGATCAGGTCGTCGGCACGCTTGGAGCCGGAGATCTGCCGGTGCCCGGCGTCATGCCCGATGAACCCTGTCTGGGTGAACATCACGCCCAGGAAGACCGCTACCAGCATCTGCCACCAGGAGCGCCCGAGCAGGAAGAACACCGCCCACCCGGCGGCCAGCAGGAGCAGGTTGACGGCGATCTTGACGATGTAATAGCCGCGACGCCGGCGCAGCAGGCCAGCTGCCCGCACGAGGCGGGACAGATCCGCATAGTCACTGCCAGAACCAGCGACCGGCGGGTCGCGCCTGGCTATCGGGGGGCGTTCAGCTGCTGGACTTGCCGCGTCAACGGTCAACCTCGTCCTCCTGCGGCGGGCGTTGCGCGGCTGGTGATCAGCCGCTGGGAGTCAGGGGTGCCGCGGGGGCCGGGCGGCTACGTGCTAGGACGAGCAGGCGGCAGGCCCGAACGTTGCCATCCGGGCCTGCCGCCTGTCCCGCGTCAGACTGCGTGTACCTGGTCAGCCTGCGGGCCCTTCGGGCCCTGCTTCGTGGTGTACTCCACCTTCTGGTTCTCGGCCAGGGTGCGGTAACCGCCCATGTCGATCGCCGAGTGGTGAACGAAGACGTCGGCGGTGCCGTCGTCGGGGGCGATGAAGCCGAAGCCCTTATCAGGGTTGAACCACTTCACGGTGCCTTGCGCCATCTGCTGTCTCCTTCAAAGACGAGCTCCGGGTCCGCGCGGGTTGCACGGACCAGCTGCTGGTTGCCCGCCATCAGGAGGAAAGAATCCACAGCCAAACGGCGAGACGCCCAATGTCGAAAATGCGGGCGCCTACACGATCGCCAACGTCGACAACAACTCACCACGTATAGCGTCCTGTGCCGGCCGGGTATTCCCGTCTCCCCGCCATCCCGGTATCCGGGACTTCCGGGCCGCGGGCTGCGAGGGTCAGCGCCTGCGGCGCCCCCGGTATCCGGCGGACAGGGCGACCGCCGCGCTCCCGGTGGCCGGTGCGGCCGTTACCGGTGCGTCGCGGATGACGGCCGGCGCGGCCGGGACGGTCCGGCCGGCCGACGGGCCGGCGATGGAACGCAGCAGCGCTGAGCCGGGGCTGACGCTGGCGGTCAGCGGGGCTACGCCCGCCTGCCGCATCAGCACGCGTACGTCGCCCGCTTGCGCGGGGCTCTGCAGGGTGATGACCACGCCAGCCGCGCCGGCCCGCGCGGTGCGCCCCGACCTGTGCAGGTAGGCCTTGTGCTCGGTTGGCGGGTCCGCGTGGATGACCAGGTCGATGCCGTCCACGTGGATACCGCGGGCGGCGATGTCCGTGGCGACCAGGACCCGGGCCGTGCCGGAGGAGAAGGACGCCAGGTTCCTTTCCCGGGCCCCCTGCCTGAGGTTGCCGTGCAATTCGGCCGCCGGTACCCCGGCCCCGGCCAGCTGCCGGGCGAGCTTCTGCGCGCCGTGCTTGGTGCGGGTGAAGATCAGCGACCGGTTGTTGCCACCGGCCAGCGCGGCGACCACGCGGACCCGGTCTCCCGGCGCGACGGTGAGCAGGTGATGAACCATGGCGGCCGGGGCGGCCGCGGCCGAGTCCACCGAGTGCACCGCGGGGTCGCTGAGGAACCGCCGCACCAGCACATCGACGGCCTTGTCCAGGGTGGCGGAGAACAGCATCCGCTGGCCCTCGGGCGGGGTGGCCTCCATCAGCCGCCGCACCACCGGAAGGAATCCCAGGTCGGCCATGTGGTCGGCCTCGTCAACCACGCTGATTTCCACATCGTCCAGGTGGCAGTGCCCCTGCTCGATGAGGTCGGCCAGCCGCCCGGGGCAGGCGACGACGATGTCCACGCGGTTGCGCAGGGCGGTGACCTGCGGATTCTGCCCGATGCCGCCGAAGATGGTGGTCACGGACAGGTTCATCGCCGCGGCCAGTGGCGCGAGCACGGCGTGGACCTGGCTGGCCAGTTCCCGCGTGGGCACCAGGACCAGGCCGCGCGGGTGGCAGGCGAGCGTGTGCCCGTCCGCCAGGCCCGCGACGAGCGGGATCGAGAACGCGAGCGTCTTACCGGAACCAGTCCGGCCGCGGCCCAGGATGTCCAGGCCGGCCAGCGCGTCGGGCAGGGCAGCGGCCTGGATCGGGAACGGGGTGAGGATGCCGGCCCCGGTCAGCGAGGTAACCAGCGGCTCAGGGACGCCGAAGTCGGCGAAGGTCCCCGCCGCACCGGGCTTAGCCCGGTCGTGCCGCCGGCGGCGGGCACGCGTTTCGTCAAGGGGAAGTACTGTCATGCAGGGATGTCTCCCGGGACTCGGGTGGCCGCATTGTCGAGGGCCGCCACGTCCGTGGAAACCAGTTCGCTCACCGAGCGACGTACGACCGGCGCGCCCTGATGGCGGCGCCTCACGATATGCCGTGTGGCCTCACCCTATCGCACGCGTCTCATCCTTCGCTTGTTTCTCCCGGCCACGGAGGGCCGCCCGGGTCCCGGGATCCCGGACCCGGAATCTGGATCGCGGCCGCAGGATCCGCGCGGGCCAGATGATCATCATCGACGTGGCCGTGGCAACCAGGCATGCTCAGGTGCATGGGGCGAGCCGACCGGGAGCCCGGGACCGGACACGACAATCGCCGGGCCCGCGGGCCCGCCGCTGACTGGCGCGGGGGCCCGCCCGGCCAGCCGGAGGCCCAGGGTGACCAGGGTGACCAGCGCCGGGCCGTTGCCGGTCAGCGGGAGCGGCCCGCCGACCAGCGGGACCACCCCGCCGACCAGCGCCAGGACCAGGCCGACCGGCGGGAGGATCTGGCCGACGAGCGCGAGGCCCGGGCCGACCAGCGGGAGGCCCAGGCTGACCAGCGCGAAGCCCGGGCCGATGAGCGGGAAGCCGTGGCCGACCAGCGGGAGGCCCGGATCGATCAGCTGCTGCGGGGCTCCGGGCTGAGCACGGCCAGCGTCCAGCAGCGCGCCCTGGAAGCCATCACCCGGTCCCGCCAGCTGATCGCCCGGAGCGCCGCGGCCATGGACCGCTGCGAGGCCCTGCTGCGGCGCCAGGCCCAGCGCGCCGGCCGTGAGCAGTCGGCCACGGACCGGGAGACCGCCCGCAGCCGCCGTGACGTGGGCCCCTTCCGCGGCTAGGCGTCGACCTCGGTCAGCGGCGTGGCGATCTCCTCCAGGGATTTGCCCTCAGCGTTGATCCCGAACGCGAGCTCGACCAGCCCGCCGATGATCATGATGCCGCCACCCACGATGTACCCGATGGTGAGGCCGGTCCGGTTCGTGCCGTTGCCGATCAGGAAGCCGTAGAACGTCGGCCCGATGGCCCCGAAGATCTGGGCGATCGCGAAGAAGACGGCCAGCGCCTCGGCCCGGATCTCGATCGGGAAGATCTCGCTGACGGTCAGGTAGCCGGCACTCGCGCCAGCGGACGCGAAGAAGAAGACGACGATCCAGATGAAGGTCTGGCCCGCGGCGTTCAGTACTCCCGCGTCGAACAGCCAGGCGCTGGCGGCCAGCATGGCCCCGGAGATCAGGTAGGTGCCAGAGATCATCTTCTTGCGGCCCAGCGTGTCGAACAAGTGCCCCAGCAGCAGCGGGCCGGCCAGGTTGCCGACCGAGAAGGCGAGGCCGTACAGCGGAACCGCGTTGTTGCTGACGTGGTAGAACTTCGTGAGCACGAGCGCGTAGGTGAAGAAGATCGCGTTGTACAGGAAGGACTGCGTGATCATCAGCGTCGCGCCGAGGACCGCCCGTTTGGGGTACACCCGGAAGGCCAACCGCAGCAGCCTCAGGTACCCGTAGCGTTTCTCAGGCCGGATGACGATAGCGGCATCGTCGGGGACCGGGTCGAGATGCTGCCCATCGCGGAGCGCGGATTCCTCGATCCGCCTCATCTCCTCTTCGGCCTCTCGCACGAAGCCGTGGGTAATGAGCCAGCGGGGGCTTTCCGGGAGATTGCGCCGGACGTACAAGACCACGATGGCCAGGGCCGGGCCGACCAGGAACGCGACGCGCCACCCTGTGCTCGCACCCAGCGCGTTCAGCAGCATGAACGAGGCGAACGTGCCGATGATCGCCCCGAGCCAGTAGGTGCCGTTGATCCAGACATCGGTGCGCCCCCGGTAGCGCGCGGGCATCATCTCGTCGATGGCCGAGTTGATGGCCGAGTACTCGCCGCCGATGCCACTGCCCGCGATGATCCGGGTCGCGTAGAGGTAGATGATCCAGCCCGGGCCCCTGGGGGTCAGTGCGGTCAGGGCCGTGCCGCCCAGGTAGATCGCCAGCGTCCACATGAACAGCTTGCGGCGGCCCAGCTTGTCGGACAGCCTCCCGAACACCAGCGCCCCGACCACCTCGCCGACGAGGTAGAGGGTGCCGATGGAGGCCGCCTGAGACGTGGACAGGTTGAGTGTGTTGGCCTGGGTGAGCTTGCCGGTGACCGAGCTGGCGATCGTGACGGACAATCCGTCCAGGACCCACGCCGTTCCGAGACCGAGGACCAGGCGGGTGTGGAACGACGACCAGCGCAGGCGGTCGAGGCGGGCCGGGATCGTGCTCCGGATGGGCTGATGGTGTGTCGCCGTGACGGTCGACATTCTCGGACCCCCAGCTCTCGCTACCTGGTCGCCGGCTGCTGCTCGCCAGCATCGCCGTCGCCCGTCGGGACGACCATGACGGCGCACGGGGCCTTGAGCAGGACGTGATGGGTGACCGTGCCCGGCACGACGGCCTTGCCGGTCCTAGACGCCAGCACGATGAGCTGGGCGTGCGTCTCGCGGGCCGCTTCGACGATGACCCGCCCGGCCACTCCCCCGGAAACCCGCAGGCCAATCTGGCCGGCCTGATCGCCAAGCTCGGTGTGGAGGGTATCGCGGAGGGTTGATTCGGCAGCCGCCCGCTGCTCGGTATCCGTATGCATCGTGGCCACCGGATAGCCGCCCGCGGGCGCGCTGAGGGGCGGCTCGTAGGCGGCCACGGCGATCAGCGGGGCATTGCGCCACTGTGCCTCCTGCGCGGCCTGCCGCAGGGCCGCCCGGGAGGCCGCAGAGCCGTCGACCCCCACCACTACGGTCACGGTTGCCCCCTCCTCCGAACCCCGCATCAAACCTTCAGGCTCCGCCTCAGGTTCGCCCCGCGGCCAGGCCTGCACATCCTTAAGACCGCTAGTCCCGCCCCGCCTGGGGCGGGGGTAGCGCACCGCGCAATGGGTACCTTGGGCAGGTGACCACGGCGATCGCCCAGTTCATGCGGGAGCTGGAGCGGGTGTGGGACGAGCACCGGGACGCGTTGATCATCCGCCGCGACCTGGCCGCGTCACTGGCGCATCTGGCCGCCGAGCCGTCGGTCTGGAACCTCCCGGCCACGACGGGGGCCGCTGGGCGCCCGGAGGTCGAGCGCTTCTACGCCGGGGAGTTCCTCCCGCACGTACCCGGTGACCTGGTCCTGACCCGGGTGTCCCGCACCGTAGACCGATTTCACCTGGTCGACGAGACAACGGTGTCGTTCACGCACGACCAGGAGCTGCCCTGGCTGCTGCCGGGGGTGGCTCCCACGCACCGCCGGGCCGAGGTGCTGGCCATCGCCGTCGTGGGCTTCGAGCGCGGGCGGATCCGCTCGCAGCGGATCCTCTGGGATCACGCGACGCTGATCTCCCAGCTCAGGATCCCCGGACCGGCCGCGGCCGGCGGCCGTCACGCTCCGGCCGGCTAGGCGAGATCCAGTTCGGGCGCTTCAGGCCGGGGCAAAACGGAGCCGCAGCCCGAGCTTGCGCAGGACCGAGAGAAACCACACCGTGGACGCGCCGGCCCCCGCGACGACGAGCGCCGCGGTGGCGACCGTGGAGAGCATCAGGAATGTGGCGGTCGGCTCCGTCACCATCAGCACCGCCAGGCTGGCCGTGAGCAGGAAGAAGATGGCCGCCCACAGCCAGGTCGCCCGCTGGAAGAAGCGGTGCAGGCCCGGGTGCTGAGTTGCCGGTTGCCGCAGCGCGACAACTTCAGCCGCGAGCTTGGCGACGAGCGGGTTCGGGCCGCGCGCGGTCCGGGCGAACAGGACGCACATGCAGAAGTTCGCGAGCGGGAACTGCAGCAAGAAGAGCCACAGGTCACCGGTGACGAGCACCAGCGCAGTCTGCACCGTGAGCACCACCGCGGATATCGTCAGCAAGCTGGGCACGGATCCGGTCGCGACCTTGCGGATCGCCGCGGTGAGCCAGATGGCCACGAGCCCCGCGACCAGGCCCGCGTCGCGGCCGCCGAGCCAGGAGGCGGCCGCGTAGGCCGCCACGGGCAACCCCACGGACTCGGCCAGGTTCCAGCCCGCGGTGACCATCAGTCGCAGCGGCCTCGGGAGTTCCAGGTCCCCGGCCACGCGGGCCCGAAGGGCCGGGGGAACCTCATGGCCGTCATGACGTGCTTTCACCATGGCCGCGATCACCAGTCCCGCCTCGCCGAGATAGGAAATGCAGCGAGGCGATCTCGAGACTTGGCGTATGGTCCAGACCCGGCCGGGAACTCGTTCAGGCTGCCTGAGCAGTGCTCGTATGAGACTACGCGGTGGTGGCCCGGTGACGTGCGGCGCGTAGTGTCTTGGCTGAAGACCAGTGAACTAGCCGCCAGGCCAGGTCCCCGCCTTGCTGCTGATGCAGGAAGGCGCCCCCATGTTCCGTCTGGCCCTCATGTTCCGTCTGGCCCTGAGCACCAGCGTCACGTGACCCGGGACAGGCCTGCCACCGAAGGCCGGCCCCGGCGCGGCCGTCAGATACTCCGCACCGCGGCGTCAGCCGCCCTCATCGCGGCCACCTTCGGATTCGCCATCCCGCGTATCGCGTCCTACCACAGCGTCTGGGCCAGTATCCAGCTGCTGACCTGGCCGCATAGCCTGCTCATTGCCACCGCGGCCATCGCCAGCATGACGTCCTACTGGATCACCATCCGCGCGGTCCTGCCCCGGCTGCGAATGCGCCAGGCGGCATCGGTCAACCTCGGATCCAACGCGGTGGCCAACACCCTGCCCGCCGGCGGCGCCCTGGCCATGGGGGTGAGCTGGGCGATGCTCTCCAGCTGGGGTCTCAGCACCGGCGACTACGTGCTCTACACGCTGGTGACGGGGATCTGGAACGTCTTCACGCTCCTGGGCATGCCCGTCCTGGCGCTGCTGGTCATGGCCACGGCCACCCGGCCCGATGCAGTGCTGATCACCGCCGCATCCGTGGGCCTGGCCGTGCTCGCCGCCATGGTGACCGGACTGGGCCTTCTCCTGCGCAGCCAGGCGTTCGCGCTCCGCGCGGGCCGCGCGCTGCAGCGTCTCCTGGCCGTCGTCAGCCGGCTGGCCCGCCGGCCACCGCCCGCCGATATCGCCGGGTCACTGTCCAGCTTCCGCGACCGGGCGGGCGCCCTGCTCGCCACCCGCGGCGGGCGCATCACCGCCGCCACGGTGGCCAGCTACCTCACCTTGTGGCTCGTGCTGCTGGCCTGCTTGCGCGGCACTGGCCTGTCCCAGGCCCAGGTGCCCTGGCAGACCTCCTTCGCGGCTTTCGCGTTCATCCGGCTGCTCACCGCCCTTCCCCTTACCCCGGGTGGACTCGGGGTCACCGAACTGGGCCTGGCCGGCATCCTGGCTGCGAGCGCCGGCCCGGCCGCTGGCGCCCAGGTAACCGCCGCCGTGCTGCTGTACCGGGCGGTCACCTACCTCCCCTCCATCCCCCTCGGCGCCCTCGCCATCCTGACCTGGAGGATCGCCCCCGGCCTCATCAGCACCAGGGCGCCCGGCCGCTGCGGGCCTGCACCGGCCGCCGTTCCCGGGGACTCGAGCGGCGCCGCGCCGGCTGACCCGCGGAGCATGCCTGAGCCGGCGCTGCTGCCCGTGCCGAAGAGATAAATCCGGGAGGACCCGACTGTGGCCCACATCGATCCGCTTCTCGAGCGCAACAAGCACTTCGCGACCACGAACGCGCGCGAGGGGACCAGCATCGCCGCGAAGCTCAAGGTCTACGTGATCACCTGCCTGGATCCGCGCACCGACCCGTCGGCGTTCCTTGAGCTCGGGCTCGGAGACGCGATGGTGATCCGGAACGCCGGCGGCCGCGTCTCCCCCGACGTGCTCACCGATCTCGCCTACATCGGCTACCTGTCCACCGTGGTCATCCCGGGGGGACCCCGGTTCGAGGTCGCCGTCATCCACCACACCGACTGCGGCACGCACTTCCTCGCCGACGAGGACTTCCGCCGCGGTTTCGCCGCCCTCGCCGGGGCTGACGACGCGGCCCTGGCGGCGGAAGCCGTCGTCGACCCCGGGCAGACCGTCCGCGCCGACGTCGAACTGCTGCGCTCCAGCGCCATCCTGCCGTCCACGATCACGGTCTCCGGGCACGTCTATGACGTGAATACCGGCCTGGTCACCACCGTTGCCCCGGCCGCGCCCATGCACGCCGCGCCCACGGCGGCGTCCGGATGAGCACCCCGCTGCCGCCGCCGGCCCGGGAGTGCCGCTGATGTGCGGCTCATCAGCAGATCCGCGGCAGGTCGCCGCGGCCGCGCCGCGCCCGGCCCCCGGATCCGCGGTTGACCCGATCGCGCTGGAGCCGGTCGACGAGATCGTGATCACCACTCTGGTCGACAACGAGTACGACGCCCTGCTGACCGGCGACGAGCGCACGACGCGCGCGCCGTTCAGCGTCGGCCATGCCCCGGCCCCGCAGTTCCTGACCGGCTCGACCACGGTCGGCCTGATGGCCGAGCACGGATTCTCCGCGCTGGTCAGCGTGCGCCGGGGCACCACCACGACCACGCTGCTGTTCGATACCGGGCTGTCCCCCGGCGCGATGGTCACCAACGCCAGCCGTCTGGGCGCCGACCTGTCCGGGATCCAGGCGGTCGTCCTGAGCCACGGGCACTTCGACCACGCGGGCGGCCTGGCCGGGCTAGCCGGAAGGCAGGGGACCCGATCGCTCCCCATGGTGGTTCACCCGAAGGCCTGGACCCGCCGGCGCCTGGCGGTCCCCGGCCACGAACCAGAGGAGCTGCCCACCCTGAGCCAGCGGGCCCTCGAAGCCGAGGGCTTCGCGGTGATCGAGCGCCGGGAGCCGTCACTGCTCGTGGACGGCTGCGTGCTGATCACCGGAGAGGTCGACCGGACCACCGAGTTCGAGCACGGCATGCCAGCTTCCCACCAGGAATGGACCGGCTCGGCCTGGCGGCACGATCCCCTGGTCATCGACGATCAGGCCCTCGTCGCACACGTGCGGGGCCGGGGCCTCGTGGTGCTGACCGGCTGCGGGCACGCCGGTGCCATCAACATCGTGCGCCACGCGCAGCGGCTCACCGCCGTCCGAGCGCTGCACGCGCTGCTCGGCGGCCTCCACCTGAGCGGGCCTGTGTTCGAGCCCATCATCGGTCCCACCGTCGACGCCCTTACCGACCTGACCCCAGGGCTCGTGGTGCCCGGGCACTGCACCGGCTGGCGCGCCCAGCATGCCCTCGCGGCGGCCCTGCCCGAGGCCTGGGTCGCGGGCAGCAGCGGCTCGTCATTCCGGCTGGCCGCCTGACCCGGACCGGCCCGGCGCCCGGCTGGCCGGCGGTGGCCAGTTCGCGGGGCGGGCTTTCGTTGCGCAAAAAATGAGCGGTCCCGGTGCAGGACGCCGGCCGGATCGCGCGCCATTCCGCGAGCCATTCTGGCCGCGGCTACGGGCGGCCCGGTAATTCGCCGGTCCCTGGGATATCGTGCAGCCAGGCGGGCACCGTTTCAGGACAGGATGCGTCATGACTGATCAGCCTGGCTGGGCGCCACCCGGGGTGGACCCCA
>JAOPYP010000530.1 GCA_025964635.1 Actinomycetes bacterium
CTGGCCTCGTGGGTCACCGCGCTGCTCGCCGTGCTGGACTCGGCCGCCCTGTACCTGTCGCTGTGCCCGCAGGCGGCCCCGCAGGTTCCGGCCCGGCTCTGCCTGCGCAGTGGCCTGATGTGCTTCGACCAGATCGCCCGGTCTATGGGTTTCGACGTGCCGGGAGAACCCGATGTCGCCGCGGGGATCAGCCTGACCTACGGGGAGTACCTCGAGGCCATCATCCGGCTCGGCGAGGTGAACTTCCCGATCGAGCGCGATGCGGCCGAGGCCTGGCCGAGTTTTGTGGGCTGGCGGGTCAACTATGAGCGGGCCGCCTACGCGATAGCCGCCACCGTGGACGTGGTGCCCGCCTTGTGGTCCGGGCCCGGCGCCACGCGACGGCACCCATTCCGCCGCTGCGCCCGATGCCCGGGGAGACAGACTCTGCGGCAGCCGGCTAGGGCTCCCGGGCTACACGGCGGTGAAGCCGCCGTCTACGGGGATGACCGCGCCGTGGATGTTGGCGGCGTCGTCGCTGGCCAGGAACACGGCGGTCGCGCCGATCTGGGCCGGGGTGCTGTAGGCGCGGGACGGCAGGGTGGCGATCAGCGGGTCCAGGAAGTCCCGGTGCGCCTGGGTGATCTCCGTCAGCGTGGGTCCCGGGGCGATCGCGTTCACCCGGATGCCGGCCGGGCCGTACTCGGCGGCCAGGGCCCGGGTCAGGCCGTGGATCGCGGACTTCGTGGTGCCGTACAGCGCCGTCTTGGCCATCCCGCTGGTCCCGTTGATGGAGCCCATGTTGATGACCACGCCGCCGCCGCGCTCGGCCATCGCCGGGACCAGCGCCGCGGTGAGCAGGATCGGCGCCTTGACGCTGACCGCGAGGGCCGCGTCGATCATGGCCTCGGTGGTGTCCGTGGTGGAGGTCTGGCCGACCAGGTAGGCCGCGTTGTTGACCAGGATGTCGATGGGGCCGCCCGCGAGTTCGGCCGCGCGGGCCGCCAGCCGGGTGACGGTGCCCGCCCCGCCGGCCAGGTCGGCGGCGAGGAAGGCGGCCGCCCCGCCCGCGCGGGTGATGCCGTCCACCACCCGGCCCCCGCGGTCCGCGTCCCGGCCGTGCACGATCACCAGTGCGCCCGCGGCCGCCAGGGCCTGCGCGACTCCCTGGCCGATTCCGCTGGTCGCCCCTGTGACCAGCGCGGTCCGGCCCTTCAGCTCAGTACTCATGTCGGGTCTCCCGGAAAATTGGACTGTATAGTTCAAACAGCGGGAAGCGTATGGCGGGAAAAGTGGACCGTCAAGTCCACTCGTCGGGCTGTGCGAGATTGGAGGCCTGCGTACGCGGGTGCGGTGAAGCTGGATGCGGAGGACGGATGGCTACGACGCTGACCCGGAAGGGGCGGGCCACCCGGCAGCGGATCGTGGCCGGGGCGGCGGAGCTGTTCCGGGAGCGCGGGGTGGCGGGCACGTCGCTGGACGACGTGTGCGAGGCCACCAGCACGAGCAAGAGCCAGCTGTTCCACTACTTCCCGGACGGGCGCACCCAGCTGCTCGCCGCGGTGGCCCAGCACGAGGCCGACCGGGTGCTCGAGGACCAGCAGCCCGCGCTCGACCAGCTGACGTCCTGGGCCGCCTGGCAGGCCTGGCGGGACCGGGTCGTCGAGCGTTACCGGGCCCAGGGCCAGTCGTGCCCGCTGGCCGTGCTCACCTCCCAGCTCGGGCCGGGCTCGCCGGAGCACCAGGAGGTCGTGGTCGGGCTGTTCAGCCGGTGGGAGCAGAAGATCGCCGACGGTATCCGCAGTATGCAGGCCAGCGGCCAGATCGGGTCTTCGACGGATGCGGGCCGGCGGGCGGCCGCGCTGCTGGCCGGTCTCCAGGGCGGAGTGCTGATCATGCTGGCCACGGGCGAGATCGCGCACCTCGAAGCGGCCCTGGACGAGGGGATCGCGGCGTTGCGCAGGGTGCCAGGGGCGGCCCAGGACGGGGCCGGTGGGCCGGCCGGCCTCGACGGGCGCGGGGGCTCGGCCGCCCTGGACGGGGGCGGGGCGTGAGCGGGCTGCGCTCGCGGATGCGGCGCTTCCTGCAGAAGCCCGGATCGGCCAGCCTGGGCGGCTACGAGGAACTCCTGCCGGGCATCGCCGGGCGGGAGGAGGCGCTGCGCGGGCTCGATGACGCCGGTCTGACCGCGGCGGCGGCCAAGGCCACCGACGATGCGGGGATCTGCGCGCTGGGCCGGGAGGCGGCCCGCCGGGCGCTGGGGGAGCGCCCGTTCGACGTCCAGCTGCTCGGCACGCTGGCCATGCTCTCCGGCCAGGTGGCCGAGATGGCGACCGGGGAGGGCAAGACGCTGTCCGGTGCGCTGGCCGCCGCCGGATACGTCCGCCGCGGGCACCGGGTCCAGGTCATGTCGGTCAACGACTACCTGGCCCGGCGGGACGCCGAATGGATGGGCCCGGTGTACGACCTGCTCGGCGTCAGCGCCGGCTGGGTCACCCAGGCATCCACCCCGGACGAGCGGCGGGAGGCCTACGCCGCGGACGTCTGTTACGGGTCGGCCAATGAGATCGGTTTCGACGCGCTCCGCGACCGGCTGGCCACCAGCGTGGCCGACCTGGTCACCGCGGAGCCGGACGTGATCCTCATCGACGAGGCCGACTCGGTGCTGGTGGACGAGGCGCTGGTGCCCCTGGTGCTGGCCGGCTCGGTCGGGGCGGCCGACTCCGGGCGGGAGATGGCCGAGATCGCCGGGCGCCTGCTGCCCCGGCTGCACTACGAGGTGGACGACGAGCGCCGTAACGTGTTCCTCACCGACGCGGGCGCGCGCGTCGCGGAGCAGGCCCTGGGCGGGATCAACCTCTACGCCGAGCAGAACCTGGACATCCTCACCCAGCTCAACGTGGCGCTGCACGCCCGGGCCCTGCTCCAGCGGGACGTGGACTACCTCGTCCGGGACGACCGGATTCACCTGATCAGCGCCTCGCGCGGCCGGGTGGCCCGGCGGCAGCGCTGGCCGGACGGCCTGCACGCGGCGGTCGAGGCCAAGGAGGGGCTGCGGGCCAGCGAGAGCGGCCAGATCCTGGACAGCATCACGATCCAGGCGCTGGTCCGGCGGTACCCGGTGGCCTGCGGGATGACGGGCACCGCGGTAGCGGTGGGCGAGCAGCTCCGCGAGTTCTACGGGCTGGAGATCGCGGTGATCCCCCCGAACCTGCCCTGCGTGCGCGAGGACGAGCCGGACCGGCTCTACCGCACCGCCGCGGAGAAGGAGGACGCGGTCGTCAGCCAGGTGGCCGATACCCACGCGACCGGCCGCCCGGTCCTGATCGGCACGCTCGACGTGGCCGAATCCGAGCGGCTCGCGGCCCGGATGAGCCAGGCCGGGCTCGGCTGCGTGGTGCTGAACGCCAAGAACGACGCGCACGAGGCGGCGGTCGTCGCCGAGGCCGGCGCGCTGGGAGCGATCACGGTCTCCACCCAGATGGCCGGCCGGGGCACCGACATCCGGCTCGGCGGCAGCCACGGGGACGGCGGAAGCAGCCCGGGCGGCCATGACCAGGTGGCGGGGCTGGGCGGGCTCCTGGTGATCGGCATGGGCCGGCACGCCAGCAGCCGGCTGGACGACCAGCTCCGCGGCCGGTCCGGGCGCCAGGGCGACCCAGGCGGCTCCGTCTTCTTCCTCAGCCTGGACGACGAGCTGATCACCACGTGCGTGCCGGACGCCCCGCCGGTGCCGGACGCCGGGCCGGACGGCCGGGTGACCGACCCCAAGGCGGACTGGACCGTCGGCCACGCGCAGCGGGTCGCCGAAGGGGTGCACCTGCAGATCCACCGGGACACCTGGCGCTACAACACGCTCCTTGAGGACCAGCGGCGCACCGTGCTGGAGCACCGCGGCGGACTGCTGCGGACGGACATCGCGCTGCGCACGCTGGCGGAGTCCTTCCCGGAGCGGACCGCGAGCCTGCGCGAGACCGTGCCCGAGAACGTGCTCACCGAGGCGGCCCGGCAGATCAGCCTGGCCCAGCTGGACCACGCCTGGGCCGAGTACCTGGCCCAGGCGGCCGACCTGCGCGAAGGCATCAACCTGCGGGCGCTCGGGCACGGCCCGAACCCGTTCGGCGCGGCGCTGAACCCGCTGGAGGAGTACAACCGCGAGATGACCCGGCTGTTCAGCCAGTTCCGCGACGACGTCACCGCGCTGACCGGGCACGCCTTCCGGACCGTCACGATCACGGCCGACGGGGCCGACCTGGCCGCCGGCGGGCTGGCCCGGCCCAGCGCCACCTGGACCTACGTGGTGCAGGACAACCCGTTCGGGACCGATTTCGGCCGCGCGGTGAAGTCGATCAGCCGGATGCTCGGCCGGCGCTGATGACCCGGCGCTGATTAGCCAGGGCTGATGACCCGGCAGTGATTGGCCAGCACTGATTAGCCAGCACTGAGCAGCTCCGCGGCCCGGTCGCGGACGTCGTCGAGCAGGCCCGCGGCCCGGGCGCTGGTCAGGCCCGGGTTCACGATGCAGGCGCGCAGGGCGAACGACCCGTCCACGGTGGTGCCGGCCAGGAACGTCCGGCCGCCGAGCTGGACGGCCTTGAGCACGGCCTGGTTGTGCCCGTCCAGCCGGTCCGGGTCCATCCCGCCGGGCCGGTGCCGGAAACAGACCACGCTGAGTCCGCTGGCCAGCAGCTCGAAGTCCGCCGACGCCGCGACGGCACGCCGCAGTTCCGCCGCCGTGGCCAGGTCGGCGGCGATCAGCCGCCGGTAGCCGTCCCGGCCCAGGTGGCGCAGCTGCATCCAGATCTTCAGCGCCCGGAACGGGCGGGTCTGCTCGAGCCCGTACTCAGACAACCACACCGGGCCGCCGGGCCCGTCCTCGTCCCCGTCGGTCCGCAGGTAGGCGGGCACCAGGCTGAACGTGTCGCGGGCCATGGCGCCGTCCCGGAGCAGCACCAGGCCGGCGTCCACCGGCGCGTAGAGCCATTTGTGCGCGTCGACCGCGAGGCTGTCCGCCCGGGCCAGGCCGTCGCGGGCCGCCTGGTACCCGTCCAGCAGCAGGACCGGCGGGGCCCCGTAGGCGCCGTCCACGTGCAGCCACAGGCCGTGCCGGGCGCAGGTATCGGCGATCTCGGCCAGCGGGTCGATCGCGCCGGTGTTGGTGGTGCCGGCGGTGGCGACCACCGCGACCGCGAGTTTCCCGGCGTCCCGGTCGAGCGTGACCAGCCGCTCGAGCTCGCCCGGCCGCATCCGGTGGTCCGGGTCCGAGGGCACCACCCGGATGCAGGCCGAGCCGAGGCCGAGCACCTCGGCTGCCTTGGTGACGCAGCTGTGGCTCTCGGTGCCCGCGTAGAGCACCAGGCGGCCGGCCAGCCCGGCCAGCCCGTCCCGGCGGTCGTCGG
>JAOPYP010000541.1 GCA_025964635.1 Actinomycetes bacterium
CGCGGGCGACGGCGCGGCGGGTGTCACAGGCGGTGCGCCGCCGGCGGTCCCGGCCCGCCCCGCCCCGCCCGGGCCGGGCTGGAGATCAGAGCGAGGAGGAGTGAAATGGCAGACATCCCCGCCATCGAGGCGGAGGGACTGGCCAAGAGGTTCGGTGCGACCCAGGCGCTGGACGGTATCGACCTGTCCGTGCCGGCCGGCGGCATCCTGGGGTTGCTCGGCCCGAACGGGGCGGGCAAGACCACCGTGGTCCGGATACTGGCCACGCTGCTCCGCCCGGACGCGGGCCGGGCCCGGATCCTCGGGGCCGACGTGGTCACCCAGCCTGGCGAGGTGCGCGGGCACATCGGCCTGACCGGGCAGTACGCCGCGCTGGACGAGTACCTGACCGGGCGGGCCAACCTCGTCATGATCGGCCGGCTGGCCCGGCTCGGGCGCAGCCAGGCCCGCCAGCGGGCAGACGAGCTGCTGGAACGGTTCGGCCTCACCAGTGCGGCCGGGCGCGCGGTCAAGACCTACTCAGGGGGGATGCGCCGCCGCCTGGATCTGGCCGCCAGCCTCATCGGCCGGCCCGAGGTGCTGTTCCTCGACGAGCCGACCACCGGGCTGGATCCCCGGAGCCGGTCGGTCATGTGGGCCATCATCCGTGAGCTCGCCGGGGCCGGCACCACGCTTCTGCTCACCACCCAGTACCTGGACGAGGCCGATCAGCTGGCGGACCAGATCGCGGTCATCGACGCGGGCCGGGTGATCGCGGCGGGCTCGCCGGACGCGCTCAAGGCCAGGATCGGGGAGGACCGGCTGACGCTGGCTCTGGCCCCCGGGGCCGATCTGGCCGCGGCGGCCGCAACGGTCACGGCGTACGCCGCCGGCCCGGTCAGCACGGTCCCGGTCAGCACGGTCCCGGCCGGCCCCGCCGGCGGCGGCCCGCAGATCACCGCGCAGGTTACCGGCCGGGACGGGATCACCACCGACATCGTCCGCTCCCTGGACGCGGCCGGGGTCGCGGTCACCAGCGTGACCCTGGACCGTCCCTCCTTGGACGACGTGTTTCTCACCCTGACCGGCAGCCGGGCGCGCGGCGGGCCGGCCGCCGCGGATTCCGCCCCGGCCGAACTCATCGGAGGTGCCGCATGACGGCCAGCATCCTGCCCGCCACCCCGGGCGGGCGGCCCGCACCGCCCGCCAGCCCGCCGCCCGCCAGCCCGCCGCGCGGCGGTGCGCTGCGCTGGTGGCTCAATGACGTCCTGGTCCTGACCCAGCGCAGCCTGGCCCGGATCGTCCGGGAACCCGAGACGCTGATGGACGTCACCATCCAGCCGATCGTGTTCGTGCTCCTGTTCGCGTACGTGTTCGGCAGCGCGATCGTGCTCCCGGGAGGCGGCAGCTACCACGAGTACCTGATTGGCGGCATGCTCGGCATGGGCCTGGCCGGCACCGCCCCGGGCACCGCCGTGGCCCTGGTCACGGACATGAGCACCGGGCTGATCGACCGCTTCCGGTCGCTGCCGATGTCACGGGCGGCCGTGCTGGCCGGGCGGACCCTCGCGGACCTGCTGACCCAGGCCCTCGGCGGGCTGGTGGTGGCCGCGGTGGGGCTGGCCATCGGCTGGCGGGTGCACACCGGGATCGCCGACACCCTGGCCGCGTTCGGCCTGGCCCTGCTGTTCGGCTACGCGTTCACCTGGGCCGGTGCCTGCCTGGGCATGGTGCTGCGCAGCCCGGAAGCGGCCCAGCAGCTCGGCTTCATCCTGTTCCTGCCGCTCACGTTCGTCTCCAACGCGTTCGTCCCGACCCAGGGCATGCCTGGCTGGCTTCAGGCTGTCGCGGACTGGAACCCCCTCAGCGCGCTGGCCGCCGCGTGCCGTCATCTGTTCGGGAACCCGGACCCGGCGGCCGCCGTGCAGGTCTGGCCCATGCAGCATCCCGTGCTCGCCGTGTTCCTCTGGTCCGGAGCCCTGCTCGCGCTCTTCGCCCCCCTAGCCGTCCACCTCTACCGCCGCAAGTCGCTCTCCTGAGCCGCGCCGGCGAGGCGGGCCGCGCCGGCGAGGCGGGGCGCGCCGCAGGCGTGTTCCCGCCGAGTCGGCGATTTACCACGAGCAGCGGGGTGCCGACGGCCTGCCTGAGCCGGGCCGCCGGGAGTCCCGGAGGCTCGGGCCCCCGGGCTGGCTAGTGGCCGCGGAAGGCTTCTTCCAGCCACCAGGCGCCGCGGGCCGAGGTGACTTTGGCGTCGATCAGCATGGGGCGCTCGCGCGGGCCGTCCAGCCAGTCCTGCACCGGGCCCAGGTCGGCCAGGCTGCGCACGGTCACACCGTCGCAGCCGAACCCGCGGCCGATCTCGGCCAGGTCGGCCGCGGGGAACCGGACGGTGTCTAGCGGGTGCCCGTCCGGCCCGAAGTGGTGCACCTCGGCCCCGTAGGCCTCGTCGTCGTAGACCACGATCAGCATGGGCAGCCCGAGCCGGACCACGGTTTCCAGCTCGCTGACGGACATCAGCGCCCCGCCGTCGCCGAGTGCGGCCACGGTCAGCCGGTCCGGGCGGGCGATCGCGGCCCCGATCGCCGAGGGCAGGCCGAGCCCGATGGACTGGTAGGCCTGGGTGAAGCAGAACGCGTCCGCGTCGGGCACCGCGAGGTACATGCTCGGGTAGCCCATGAAGTTGCCCGAGTCCACGCTCACCGTGCGCTGCACCGGGAGCATGTCGTCTAGCGCGATGCTCAGCGTGCGCGGGTCGATCCGGCCGTCCCCGGTCTCGTCGGGGTACGGCACGTCACGCCATCGCACTTCGCGGGCGATCCGCTCGCGGACCTCGCCGGTGCGGTAGCCCAGCCCGCTGCCGAAACGATCGCCCAGCGCCGCCAGGGCCGCGCGGGCCGTCTCGGCCACGTCGCCGAGCACGCCCAGGTGCACCGGCCGGTGCGCGCCGATCGCGGCCGGGTCGTCGTCCACCTGGACCACGGTGGTCTCCGGGCCGATCAGGGTGCCGTGCCGCATGGTCCACATGTTGAGTGAGCAGCCCCAGCCCACGATCAGGTCGGCCGCGCTGATCAGCTCGGCGGTAAGCGGGGAGGCGAAGCCGCCGCTCACATCCAGGTCCCACGGGCTGCCGCGGAACAGGCCCCGGGCCGCGGCCGAGGTGGCCAGCAGCGCGCCGCAGGCGTCGGCGAGCCGTTCCAGGTCCGGCCCGGCCCGCGAGACCCGGGCCCCGCGGCCGGCCACGAAGACCGGCCGCTTGGCCAGGGCCAGCTGCCCGGCCAGGGCGTCCGCCGCGTCCGCGGAAGGCGCGAAGGGCCCGAGCACCGGCCCGGCCGGCGGCGGCTGCTTGTCGCACTCCCCGGCCTGCACGTCGAGGGGCAGGGCCAGGATCACCGTGCGGCGCTGTGCGGCGGCCGTGTGGTAGGCCCGCGCGGTGTCGGCGGTGGCCGAGGCGGGGGAGTGCAGCCGCTCCGGCACCGCGCCCACCGAGGTGGCCAGGGCGGCCACGTCGATGCGGAAGTTGGACCGGACCGCCGAGGCCGCCACGTCCGCCGCGAGCACCAGCAGCGGGGTGCGGCTCTTGGCCGCCTCGGTGATGCCGGTGACCGCGTTGGTCAGCCCGGGGCCCTGGTGCACGCTGAGCAGTCCGGTCCGTCCGGCGGTCCGGGCCCAGCCGTCGGCCATGCACGCCGCGCCTCCCTCGTGCCGGGCGGCGACGAACCGGGCGCCCTGGCTGATCAGGGCGTTGGTGACATGGAAGTTACCGCTGCCGACCACGCCGAACACGGTGTCCGCGCCCAGCCCGGCCAGGGTCGCGGCGACGGCCTCGGTGACCCGCATCAGCTCAGGACTGTTCGGCCAGGCGCCCTACGGCGCGCCCCGCAGACTGTTCGGCCAGGCGCCCTACGGCGCGCCCGGCAGACTGTCCGGCCAGGCGCCCTACGGGGCGCTCGGCTGGCTGCTCGATGAGTGCGATGGCCCGGCACGGGCTGCCCGACCCGCCGGTGATCGGCAGCGGCCCGGCGATGACCACCGCGCCGCGGGGTGGCAGCAGGGTCAGGTTCTGCAGCTGGGTGAGCCCGTACTTGCCCGCCCCCAGCAGCGACGCGTGGCACGGGAACGGCGGGTCGAACGAGAGGGCCGCGCCCGCGTCGGTGCCGACCGACTCCACCCCGAGCCCGATGATCGAGTCGTTCGCGGCCAGCCACTGCGCGCAGTCCACCGAGATGCCCGGGGTGTGCGGCCCGGTCTCGTTGGCGTTGAGGAACTCCTCCTGGGTGGCTGACCGGGCGTCCCAGCCGGTCCGGTACAGCAGCCAGCCGCCCTCGGGCAGCGGGCCGTGCTCGGCCTCCCAGTGCCGGACGTCCTCGATCTCGAGCAGGAAGTCGGGGTCGACGGCGGCCTCGGCGGTGAAGTCGAGCACCGCGGCCGGGGCGATCA